>CAYFVF010000200.1:0-3675 GCA_964346335.1 uncultured Hyphomicrobiaceae bacterium | reverse complement strand
TCGCGCGGGTTGGTGAGGCCGGGCAGATGGTAAACGCCGCTGCCGCCGATGATGCCGAGAACCGATTTCGTCATGAGCCGCCCGCTGCTGATCGTTTCATTTTCATGGATGGCTATAGCAGCAGTGCGCGGCGCGGCACAATCGGCCGTTCGGCGAGGGGAGGGTTTCCGGCGAGTGGGCGTCGCCTGGCAGGCGCGAATCAATTGCTACTGCAGGTGCTCGCCGCCATCGAGCGCGATCATCTGGCCGGTCATCGCCTCGGCGCGCAGGATGAACATCACCGCTTCGGCAATATCCTCAGGGTTAGCGCCGCGCCCTAGCAGCGTGCTCTGCCACTCGCGCGCGAAATCATCATCGCTCTGATAGATGTTGCGCAGGACGGGGCCAGGCGCGATCGCGTTGACGCGGATGCGCGGGGCAAGCGCCTGGGCCATGGTGCGCGTCGCGGTCCACAGCGCCGACTTGGCAAGGGTGTAGGAGAAGAAATCGGGCGTGGGCCGGAGCACGCGCTGGTCGATGATGTTGACGATATTGCCGCGAGACCCGGCGGGCAGCGCGGTATCAAACGCCTGGGCCAGCAGCACCGGCGCGCGCAAGTTGATGTCCTGATGCGCCTGCCAGCTGTCGGCGGTGAAGTCCTGCACCGAATCATGCTCGAAAATCGAGGCATTGTTGACGAGGCAATTGGCCGGGCCCAGCGCCTCGATGCACGCCGGCACCAGATCTCGGGTCTGGTCGTAGGCGGCCAGATCGGCCGGTAGTAACGCGACTCGCGCGCCAACCGCGCGCAGTTCATCAGCGAACGCCTCGGCCTCGGGGCGCGAGCTGTTGCAATGCAGGCCGATGGCCCAGCCGTCTTGCGCGAGCCGCCGGGCGATCGCCGCGCCGATCCTCTTGGCCGCGCCCGTGACAAGCGCAATGGGTTGCGAAGCATCCGTCATCAAGTCCGCCCGTCAATCGTCCCGGCGCAATGCGCGGCCGCGGAAATCATTGCGCCACGACGACCGCACTCTGCGCGCCGGGCGTCAGCAGGAAGCCGATATAAGCGACATAGGCTACGAGAAAAGCCGTTCCTGCCACGCGCCCGATCGGAACCTCCCACACGACGAACGGCACGAGAAGCACGGTAGCCGCCAGCATCACCCAGATATCCAGGCGCAGCACTTCTGGCGGGATCGCCAGCGGCGTGACCATGGCGGTAATCCCGATAATCGCCAGCATGTTGAACAGGTTGCTGCCCAGCACGTTGCCGAGCGCCAACGCGCCGTGTCCGCGGATCGCCGCGATGACGGTCGTCGCAAGCTCGGGGAGCGAGGTGCCGATGGCGATGATGGTCAGGCCAATTACCGTGTCCGAGACGCCCCAGACCCGCGCCACGTCGGCCGCACTGTCCACGGTCAAATGCGCGGCGAGCGGCAGCCCGACGAGACCGAGCAACAGCGCTCCGACCGAAACCCAAACGGAGCCGGGCAGTTCGGGCACGTCATCATCGATGGGCACCAGCGAGTCATTGGCGCGGCTGCGCATCGCGCGGTAAGCCGAGAACCACAAGAAAGCGATCAGCAGCGTGAACAGCAGAGCGCCGTCCCAGAAGGTCATCGGCGTGAGAAAACACAGCCCTGCGAACAGGATGCTCGTCGCCAGAACGATGAACGTGTTGCGGTCCAGCGCGTGATGATCGCAGCGGGTGGCGCTGATGAGCGCGGGCGCACCGAGGACGAGCAGGATATTGGCGATATTGCTTCCGACGACATTGCCGATGGCGATACCCGGGAGGTTATCTAGCGCCGCCTTGACGGACACGACGAGTTCCGGCGCGGAGGTGCCGAAAGCGACGACCGTGAGACCAACGATGAGCGGCGGGATGCCAAGCCGATAGGAAATATCAGCCGCACCACGCACGAGCACATCCCCGAAGATGACAAGTAACAGCAGTCCACCGGCAAGCTGCACGTATATCATGCCAATGCGTTAGCCTCCCCAAAAGATTGCAATTCACCGGTCTGGCGTGGTGTTGCTCCGGACTGCCCGAGGCAGGTCGACCAGGTGGGCACGCGCCCGACATCCACAGAGTTGTCAACAACACCGCCCACCGTCTGCCCAGAGCTCATCGTCCTCGCTCGCCATATAAGCGGCGGCGCGCAGCTATCCAAGCGGCGACGGCCCCATCTGATGAGCACGGGGGCAAGTATTTGTTTTTACGCATCAAATCAATGGGAACCGAAAGTGGGCATGCTTATATGGCGCTGCTTATCCGCATAACGTGTAAAATCAGCCGCCAGTCGGTAGCCGGCAGCTTCGGGTGGCTGTGCGCCTACCGGCCCAAGACGCTGACATCAATCTTGAGTTGTTAAAATTTTTTCTTGCACGCACCAATATGCCCGTATAAGGTGCATTCATCTGAACGACACAACTCAAGTGTGGTTACGACGGGCAGCCAACAACCTTCTGGTTCACACCAGAGGCGAGTTGGCCAGAACAACTTGAAGGGCTTTCAGGAAACAATAAGCCGCGCAAATGTTGAGGGACGCTTGCCGGCTGACAGTTTCAGATTGAATACCCCTGAGAGTTGGTTTGTTGATTGGGACCGCAACGTCATCGTCCGGCCTCTCATGAAAGCCTTTCGTCCGTATCTGAGTTGGTTCAGGCCCTCGAAAGTCTGGATATTCAGGATCAAGATGTCTGGATCATTCGAGTGGTGAACATACGGTTTAGTACCGTGTGCGTAGCGTATAAGTATTGCGTTGGGACCAGGCGAGATACGCCGGACTGATCATCTGGCGTTTTCATAGCCCAGTCCTCTCCCTCTCTAGTGCCCAAAACGGCCGGATCCTTACCCCCATCGGGATCCGGCCACCTTTTCTCCTCCGCGGCATCTCACCGAAACACTGACCTCTGAGCGCAAGGTTTCGCTACAACCACAGCGCGAACCTCTTTGCGCTGCTTTTCGTGCGCGGCATGTCAGCCATGCGGTGTTCGTGCGCGGCTGCTCTGGCGTCCGGGTCTCATCCACGCCATAATTCCACCCGTATGCTGCACTGCAACAAAGACGGGTTCCGGCTCGTCACGCATTCATTCGCATGCTTAACCCAGGAGAGGTTCCCATGACCGAATCTCAATTCTGGGGAGGAACGTTCAGAAAACTCTGGCCCACGGAAACCGAGAAATTCCGGGACCACCTGCTCAGGCTCGACAAGGAAACCCGGCGCATGCGCTTCGGGATGCCTGTGAACGACCAGTTCATCCGGGATTACGCCGCGCGCTCCGGCGACTGGAACAGTGTCATCCATGCCTTTTTCATCGGCGGGGAAATCCGCGCGGCCGCGGAACTGCGCTGCATTGGGGATCATTGGTCCGGGGAGGCGGAGGCCGCTTTCTCCGTTGAAAGCGATCATCAGAACAAGGGGATCGGCAGCGAACTGCTCGGGCGTGTGGTGCGCTCGGCACGCAATCGTGGCATCGACCGGCTCTACATGAACTGCCTGCTGGAGAACCGGAAAATGCAGCGGGTCGCCAAGAAGCATGAAGCCTCGCTCCAGTTCGATCATGGCGATGTCATAGGGCGCGTACGTCCCGGCATCCCGACTTATCTCTCGATCTGGAGCGAGGCACTGGAGGACGGCAGCAACTTCATGATGGCGGTGCTCGATTTGCCGAAGCGCCACGCGGCGTGAG
>CAYFVF010000199.1:0-3677 GCA_964346335.1 uncultured Hyphomicrobiaceae bacterium | reverse complement strand
TCGTCGCCGTGTCGGACTTCAACATGGGCGCGATGGAGAACAAGGGCCTCAACGTTTTCAACGACAAGCTTATCCTCGCTCGGCCCGACATCGCCACCGACGACGATTACGAGGCGATCGAAGCCGTCATAGCCCACGAGTATTTCCACAACTGGACCGGCAACCGCGTCACTTGCCGCGACTGGTTCCAGCTCTGCCTCAAGGAAGGTCTGACCGTATTCCGCGACCAGGAGTTCACGGCGGATCAGCGTTCACGCCCGGTCAAGCGCATCGAGGATGTGCGGTTGTTGCGCGCGCGCCAGTTTACCGAAGACGCCGGGCCACTTGCGCACCCTGTGCGGCCCTCCTCGTTCGTTGAGATCAACAACTTCTATACCCTCACCGTCTACGAGAAGGGTGGCGAGCTGTGCCGGATGCTGCACACCATGCTGGGCGAAGAGGGCTTCCAGGCTGGGATGCGGCTTTATTTCAAGCGTCATGACGGCCAGGCGGTCACGGTCGAGGACTTCATCGCCGCGATGGCCGACGCCAACAACCGCGACTTGAGCCAGTTCATGCGCTGGTACAACCAGGCGGGCACGCCGGAGATCGTCTGCCGCTTTGAACATGACGCCGCGGCCGGGACGGCGACGCTCCATGTCACGCAGGTGCTTTCGCCTTCGCCCGGCCACACGGACAAGGAGCCGGTTCCGATCCCGCTGCGCGTCGGCCTCGTCGGACCGGACGGCGAGGACATGGCGCTGCGCCTTGAGGACGGCGCGGACGTAGAAGGCGGCCTGCTGATGGTCACCGAACGCGAGCAGACGTTCACGTTCGCCGAGGTTGCCCACCACCCTATCCCCTCGCTGCTGCGCGGCTTCTCGGCGCCGGTAAAGCTGTCCAGCCCGCTGGATGACGCCGATCTCGACTTCCTGATGCGCCACGACGCCGACCTGTTCAACCGCTGGCAGGCGGCGCAGACACAGGCCATGACGCGGCTGGTGGCGATGGCGAAGGGCGACGCCCGGAACGTGCCCGATGTGCGTGAATACGCGCTCGCCGTTGGGCCGACGCTCACTGGTGACGCGCTGGAGCCGGCCTATCGCGCGGCTTTCGCGGTGCCGCCGAGCGAGTTGGACATCGCCCAGGAGATCGGCACCGAGGTCGACCCGAGCGCGGTCCACCGGGCACGCAAGGAACTGCGCGCTACGCTGGGCCATACGCTGCAAGGCGACCTGGAGCGCCTCTACGAGGATTACGCTGTGCCGGGCGAGTATGATCCCGACCCGGAGAGCGTCGGCGCGCGGCGGCTGCGCAACACCGCGCTGGCATTGCTCGCCGCGGACGAGGCCAATGGCAACATCCAGCGCGCCCAAGCCCATTTCGATCATGCGGATAACATGACCGACAGCATGGCGGCGCTGCGCATCCTTGCGAACCTCGATCAACCGGCGCGCGATGCCGCGCTAGACACCTTCTACGACCGCTGGAAGGACGAGCAACTCGTGCTCGACAAGTGGTTCGCGATACAGGCCCAGTCCACAGCCTCGGATACGCTGGAGCGGGCTGAGCGTCTGCGCGCGCACCCGGCCTTCTCGATCAAGAACCCCAACCGTGTGCGGGCGCTGTTCGGCGCGCTGGCGCATGGCAACCCGCTGCACTTCCACGCGGTTGATGGTCGCGGCTACGCGTTTGTCGGCGAGGCGATCCTGGAGATCGACGGCTTCAACCCGATGATTGCGGCGCGGCTGGCGAGCGCGTTCTCAAGCTGGCGGATGCTCGAGCCGGTCCGGCGCGCGCTTGCCCAGGACATGCTGGAGCGCATCGCCGCGAAGGAGGGCTTGTCGCGGGATACCGGCGAGGTTGTCGGCAAGATGCTGGGCTGATCAGGCCTGCGCGAGCGCAACGACATTCGCCTTGCGCGATGCGGCGTTCGCGTCCTGCGGCTCGGCGGCCATCGCTTGCGCCAGGGACCAGTTGGTCTCGATCATCCGCGCCATCGCACGTGGCGGCAGATCATACAGCCGCTGCCCGCGCACATGCGCCGCCGCTCGCAGGCCGACCTGCTCGTGCCGCGCCGCCTGCACAAGGACTTTCACCTCGCCGCGCGCCCCGAGGATCGCGCGGTTGCGCATGATGAACGCGATTAGCACCGCCAAATCGTGGTCCCGCCCGATGATGCCGGACAACTCGCTCGCGAGGTCGATGCGCGGGGTGATGACCTCGGGCCAGGCGTCCCGCACGAGTTGAAGATGACGCCAATGGCGCTGCACATGCTTGCGCCACTCGTGGAAGGCTTCGTCCGTCACGCCGTCACGATACGCAAGTTTCATGGCCTTGCGCCCGCTCGTGTAGGTTAGGCGGCAGCCCTCAGCAAGCGGCGCGATCCCCTCCGCGCGCAATGGCAACTGCGCGAAGGCCTCCCGTGCCTCCTCCAGCGCCGCGCGGGTCTGCGCCATCGCGGCATCGCCAGCGGTGAGATCAGCCTGCGTACGCCAACACGCCAGCCATGCCCGTAGCGCGGAGGGTACGCATTCGGCCGTGCCCAGATCCCGCTTCTGCTGAAGCCGCTCCAGCGTCTGGCGCATCGCGTAAACATCGCGCGGCCCGGCCAACGCGCGGCCGAGATCACGGAAGCGCCGGTTCTCGCGCCGGTAGACCTTCTCGCTCAGCGCCGGCCGGTTCATGTCGAGCAGCGCGCGCACGCGCTTGAAGCTCTTGCGGGCCTCATGGATGCCCTTGTCGCGGTCGGCCTCGGCCAGGGCGCTCGCGGCGCGGTCAACCTGTGCGATGCCAATGCGGCGCACGCCGTCCGCAACGGGTTCATCGAGTTTCAGGCGGTAGCGCATCGGTCTTGCCCTTGACGACGTGTGCGACAGGGATGGCCTCCACCGTTAATAATTGGCGACATGCCCGATGATTGTCCAGCCCAGCAGCCCTTGCCGCATCCGGCACAATCGGCTATGCCGCCGCAACGCCAAGCCACAAGGATTGACGCGCCAAGGACGCCCCCTCGATGAGCGACACCAATGCCTCCGTCCGCAAGGTCGTGCTGGCCTATTCCGGCGGCCTCGATACTTCGATTATTCTGAAATGGTTACAGACAATTTATGGTTGTGAGGTCGTGACCTTCACCGCCGATCTCGGTCAGGGCGAGGAGCTGGAGCCGGCCCGGCGCAAGGCGGAGATGCTGGGCATCAACGAGATTTACGTGGAGGACCTGCGCGAGGAATTCGTGCGCGACTACGTGTTCCCGATGATGCGGGCGAACGCGGTCTATGAAGGCGTCTACCTGCTCGGCACCTCGATCGCGCGGCCACTGATCGCCAAACGCCAGATTGAGATCGCGCGCGAAACCGGCGCGGATGCGGTGTGTCACGGCGCGACCGGGAAGGGCAACGACCAGGTCCGCTTCGAGCTGGGTTATTATGCGCTCGCGCCGGACATCAAGGTGATCGCGCCGTGGCGCGAATGGGAGCTGGCGAGCCGCGAGGCGCTGATCGACTTCGCCGAGAAGCACCAGATCCCGGTGCCGAAGGACAAGCGCGGCGAGGCGCCGTTTTCCTGCGACGCCAACCTGCTGCACACCTCCTCGGAAGGCAAGCTGCTGGAAGACCCGGACGAGGAAGCGCCGGAATACGTCTATCAGCGCACGCTCGCGCCGGAGGACGCGCCGGACAAGCCGACCATGGTGGAGA
>CAYFVF010000198.1:0-3755 GCA_964346335.1 uncultured Hyphomicrobiaceae bacterium | reverse complement strand
GTCACCCCGGAAATGCGCGCGCGGAACACCGCGCCGGTCTGGTCCTCAAGATATGACGCCACCAGCCGGTCGACCGTGTCGCGCTCCGCCGCCATTGCCCGGCGCTCGGCATTCGAGATGTCCTCCGCCACCCGGTCGAGTTGCGAAATTTCTTCGTCGCTCAGTGCCCCCGGCCCGGCGTCCAGCGCGCGCACCAGCGAGCGGTGCACGACCAGATCGGCGTAGCGGCGGATCGGGGAGGTGAAATGCGCGTAGCGGCGCAGGTTCAGCCCGAAATGCCCGTAATTGCCGACGCTGTATTCCGCCTGGGCCTGCGCGCGCAGCACCACGTCGTTGACCAGCAGGGAAAAGTCGCTGTCACGGGCGCGCTCCAGAATGCGGTTGAACTGCTCCGGCTTCATCACGCCGGATTTCGGCAGCTTGAACCCGATGGATTGCAGGAACTCGTTGGTCGCTTCCAGCTTGTCCAGTCCCGGCGTATCGTGCACGCGGTAGAGCAGCGGCGAGTTTTCGGCTTCGAGGAATTCCGCCGCGGCGACATTCGCCTGGATCATGAACTCCTCGATGAGGCGGTGCGCCTCCAGCCGCTCGGGCATGACGATCTCGGCGATCTCCCCGTCGTCGCGCATCCTGATCTTGCGCTCAGGGATGTCGAGATCGAGCGGCCCGCGCTGGTCCCGCGCCTTGGCGAGCGCGCGATACGCGCCCCATAGCGGCTTCAGCACCGGTTCAAGCAAGGGTTCAGCTGTGGCGTCGGGGTTGCCGTCGATCGCGGCCTGTGCCTGCGCATAATACAGCTTGGCGCGGGAGCGCATCGCCGCGCGCATGAAGCTATGCCCGCGCTTGGAGCCATCCACGCCGAACACCATCCGGACCGCGATGCACAGCCTGTCCTCGTCCGGTCGCAGCGAACACAGCTCGTTCGACAGCTTTTCCGGCAGCATCGGCACGACGCGGTCGGGGAAATAGACCGAGTTGCCGCGCTTGAGCGCCTCTTTGTCCAGCGCGGTGCCAGGGCGGACATAGAACGCGACATCCGCGATCGCCACGATCACGATCCAGCCGCCCTTGTTGGCCGGATCATCGTCAGGCGCGGCCCAGATCGCGTCGTCATGGTCGCGCGCATCCTCCGGGTCGATGGTGATAAGCGGCAGGTGGCGCAGATCCTCGTGGGCGTCGAGATCGGGTGCGGGCAATGCGTCCAGCTCTTTCAGCACCGCATCGGGGAATTCATACGGCAACTCATAGGCATGGATGGCAATCAGGCTGACCGCGCGCTGCGACTTCGGGTTGCCGAGCCGTTCCACAACGCGCCCCAACTCATCGAAACGCCCGCGCCGCGCGGTCTCGAAGCGGACAAGTTCACCGTCCCCCGCGTCGCCCGTTCGCCCCGGCTCGACGCGGAACTCCTTGCGCGCTTTCTTGTCAATCGGCGTGATGACACCGCCCGGACCGCGCTGACGGAACACGCCGAGTTGCCGGACCTTGTCGCGCGACAGCCGCTTGATCGGCCGGGCGATGTAGGCATAGCCGCCTTCTTCGGCTTCGGCGTCGCGCGCGCCCACCGGCTCGATCCGCGCCAACACGCGGTCGCCCACGCCGGCCGGCGCCGCCGGGTTGCGCTCCGGGGCGATCAGTATCGGGGGCGGCGGGCCTTCATCCTCCGGCCACGCGGCTGGATAAGCCACAAATTCGCCATCGGCGTCGCGCGCCGTGATCTCGATCACCGTGACATTCGGCAATTCGCCGGGCTTGCGCAGCCGCTTGCGCTTGCCCTTGATCAGACCTTCATCGGCCATTTCGCGCAGAAGCTGCTTGAGCGCCACGCGGTCCGGCCCCTTGATGTGGAACGCGCGGGCGATCTCGCGCTTGCCGACTTCGCCGGGCGATTCCTCGATGAACTTGACAATATCTTGCTTGCTTGGCAGCCGGGCCTTCGCGTCCTCGCGGCCAGGCGGGGATGAGGTGTCGTTTGTCATAATGCGTTTGCCGGGCCCTGCTCTGCGGCCGGCCAATCCTTAACTCGTGTGCGGTTCAGTGCGCGGACCGGCACGAGGCGATCACCCGGCCGGCCCGGGGGCTGTGTCGCTGGCCTTCTTGTTCGTCTTGCCCGTCCCAGCTTTTTTGCCAGTGGCGCGCGCCGCCTTTCCTTTCGCGGCTGATGCGCCATTCGTGCTCTTGGATTTTGAATTGCTCGCCGTCTTTGCGGTTCCAGCTGTCTTTGCGTTTGTGGTCTTGGCGCTCTTGCTCCTCGCGCCATCCGCTGAGTCTGCTGTTTTCGTCGCGGGCTTTCTCGCCGACTTCGCCGCTGCCTTCGTCTTGCCGCCGGATTTCGCCTTCGCCGGTGTCTTGCCGCTTTTCTCAGCCTTGGCCGCGATCAGCGCGACCGCCTGGTCCACGCTCAGCTCGGCCGGATCGGCATCCTTCGGCAGCGTCGCGTTGATCTTGCCATGTTTAACATAAGGGCCGTAGCGCCCGTCGCAAACCTGCATCTCCCCGCCAAGTTCCGGGTGCTCGCCGAGTTCCTTGAGCACGGTCGCGCCACGCGGGCGGCCCTTCTTCGCCTCGGCCAGCAGGCTCACCGCCCGGTTGAGACCAACCGTGAACACCTCCTCCGCGCTGTCGAGGTTGGCATATTTGCCCGCGTGCTCGACGAACGGGCCATAGCGCCCGATACCCGCCACGATCGGCTTGCCGGTCTCCGGGTGCGGGCCGACCTCGCGCGGCAGCGCCAGGAGCCGCAGCGCCATTTCCAGCGTTACTTGCGCGGGCTCCATGCCCTTGGGCACCGAGGCGCGCTTGGGCTTTTCGCCGTTCTGCGCCTCGCCCAACTGGACATACGGGCCGAAGCGCCCGTTGCGCAGCGTGACCATCTCGCCCGTTTCCGGGTCAACGCCCAGTTCGACATTGTCCGCTGCAGCACCGTTCTGCCCGTCCTCGCCGGTCTGGCCGAGCTGGCGTGTGTAGCGGCAGTCAGGGTAGTTCGAGCAGCCGATGAACGCGCCGAACTTGCCGACCTTCAAGCTCAACCGGCCATCCGCGCAGGACGGGCAGGCGCGCGGATCGGTGCCGTCGCCCGCATCGGGGAAGATGTGCGGCCCGAGGATTTCGTTGAGCGCCTCCAGCACCTCGGAGACACGCAGATCCTTGATTTCGTCGACCGCGCCGATGAACTCGCGCCAAAAGTCGCGCAGCACCGTCTTCCAATCGAGATCGCCAGCAGAGATGCGGTCGAGTTTTTCCTCCAGATCGGCGGTGAAGTCGTATTCCACGTAACGCTGGAAAAAGCTCTCCAGAAACGCCGTGACCAGCCGCCCGCGATCTTCCGGCACCAGCCGGTTTTTCTCCAGCCGGACATAATCGCGCTCGCGCAGCACGTTCATGGTGCTCGCGAAGGTCGAGGGCCGGCCGATGCCGAGCTCTTCCAGCTTCTTGATGAGCGTGGCCTCGGTGAAGCGCGGGGGCGGCTCGGTGAAATGCTGCTTCGGCTCGATCGCCTTGGCCTTGACCGCTTCGCCCTCGGCCAGAGCGGGCAAGCGCGCGCTGTCATCGTCCTTGTCGTCGTCGCGGCCCTCCTCGTAAAGCTTCAGGAAGCCGTCGAAGGTGATCACCTGGCCGGTCGCGCGGAAGGTGTAGCGGGTGCCGTCCTTGCCCTGCGTGTCGATGTCCACCGTGGTGCGGTCTATGTCGGCGCTCGCCATCTGGCTGGCCACGGCGCGCTGCCAGATGAGCTTGTAGAGCTTGAACTCGTCGTC
>CAYFVF010000197.1:0-3777 GCA_964346335.1 uncultured Hyphomicrobiaceae bacterium | reverse complement strand
GCTCCAGCACGCGGTTGAGATAGAGCTTCGAGCCGCCGCGCCCGATAAGCTGCGAGGCGACATCCTCCATCTCGTCGAACAGGATCGCCGCGTTTTTCGATCCGGCCAGCAGCCGCAGCGAGAACACGAGGTCGGCCAGCCGCGCGCCGCGGTCCTGCTCGGCCTGTGTGGCGGCGTCCTCGCCCGCACTATAAAGGGTCAGCCCGGCGGCCTGTGCGGTGACCTTGCACAGTTCCGTCTTGCCCGATCCCGGCTGGCCATACAGCAGCACGTTCACGCCCGCCGCACTCTCTCGCGCAGCGCCCGTAAGTACGCCCATGATGAGGTCCCGGTCGGCCTCGACGTGGTCATAGTCCCCCGGCGTGATGGCGGCCTTCAGCGGGGTGCCGAGGAACGCCTTGCGCATCTCCGCGAAACTGGCGAACTCGCGATCAAGGCAGGTGTTGACGCGCGGCGGGATCTGAAAACGGCCATTGAAGCCGGAGATCGCGTCGCCTTCCTCGTCGAGCTTGAGCAGCCCGGAGGTGACCAGGTCTCCGGCCGGGCCGATGACTGGCTCGACCACGCGCGAGGGCTGGCCGGTGAGCGCGGCGATGGTACGGCTGAACGGCGTGATCACCTCGCTCACGCAGTCGCACAGGTATTCAACCTGATCGTATCGGCCATAATGCGCGATCACTGCCGTGATTTCGGCTGACCCTTGCGGCAGGTTCAACTCTTGCACCAGCAGGTTAATGTTGCCGGTCAGCGGCTCCGGCGGCGGGGTCGTCCGCGCGGCCTGGCGCAGGCTCTCCAGCAGTTGCGCTTCATGCGCGCGATAGGCACGCTCGAACTCCGCAACGTTGAAGCTGCCGCCATACAGATGCCCGATCACCTTCGCCAGCGGCTTCGGCACCGGCAGCGAGAGCACTTCCGAGCGCTCGTTCAGCCAATGCGTGAGGTGGCGCAGCGCGCGCAACGGCAGGTCCGGCCGGGCGAGCACGCGCGCCAGGTAGCCTGCGACGAGGCTGCGTTCGGTGTCATTCATCGGGGCGCGGCCGCGCATTCGCGGCCTGGGCAGAGTGTTTCATTCCCCGGTTTTAGGGCGTTGCACCCCTCTCCGGCAAGGGTTTGGCATCAGGGGGCGATTGTCGCGGTCAGCGCCTTCGTTTCGATCCGGCCGCTGTCGCCGCGCCTGTCAACTCTTGCGTGCGCTGTCGTTGGCCGGCGTAGTTCCGCCAGCCGCACCCGCTCTGCGCGCAGCGCGCGTGCCAGCGCCAGGTGCCTGTTCATGTCATAGCTCCAGTGGCCAGCCCGTCCGCGCCGCCGCTCGGCCCGCAGCGCCCGCTCCAGGGTAGCGACAACCTTGAGCGCCGAGGCGGTATCCGCCGCAGAGATCTCTTTAGGCCAAAGCGGGATGAGACGTGAAAGCGCACGCGTGCGCGCATCATGTATTTTCTCGTGCTGGCGTTCGGAGGTGGCGGGGGCCTGCCAACCGAGGATTTGCCGCGCACGATTGATCCTGCGCGCTGTATCCCGGTCTGCATGGTCGGTCATGGTCTTGGCTCCGTCTTGGTGGAGCGCGCAGACTGGCATGCTGGCCGATGGGCGGGGATAAATCGGATGTGCGGGATGCTTGGCAGGGTTCAGAAATACTTGAGGCTCATCACGACGGGCGCGATCCAGGTCACGTCGGCGTCATACATCACCTCCCCGCGCGCATCGTGCGGCACGAGGGTCCAGCCCTTGCCGTTGCTGCGGATTATGCGCTGGAACATGATGTGACCATCCGCCAGTTCCACGAGGCAGTCGGTCCCGTGCGCGCTCGCATAGTCGGTCTTCTTGAGCCGGTTGGCCACGAGGATCGTGCCGGCGTCGTATAGCCCGACGCGCACGTCGAGTTGCGCCGCCACCGGATCATCCGCGGGCACATGCAAGTGCAGCACGTTCACCTGTTTGCCCTCGCCTGCGAGCACGCGACCGTTCTGCATAACCCGACCGAGAACCGGGATCTCGCGTCCGCCGGGGCGCGCGATCAGATCGGCCGGCTCGATATTGAGCGCGGTGGCAATTTTCTCCAGCCAGTCTGTCGACACGGTCATGTTGGCGGTTTCCAGCCGCTGGACCGTCTGCGGCGTGGTTGCAATTCTGTCGGCCAGCTCTTTGAGCGTGAGCCCGCGTAGCTTACGGAACTCGCGAATCCTTGTTTCCATGTCGGGATCCTCTTGTTTTGGATCACTCTATGCGGGATTTTTTACCAGACCTTTATTCTTCATTTTTACTTTTTAGGTAAATTCTAATCGCATGAGTGTTCAGTCACGGTTTTTACTGTCCCGATCACCGCGATTTGGATGGTCTCGATCAATGAAACTGAGGGGTGTTGCACCAGCGGCAAGCCTGTCTCAGCATACTAGATAGGTATATCAATCACTTATCAATCACAACATATACATTTTTCGGAAGTTCGCGGCCTTTTGGAGCAAGTGGTCGCAGCCGTTTTCGGCGTGCCTCCGAGCGCGCTGCATGCCCCACAAAGACTTAACGCGCAAGTTGCGCATGCCCGGCACGTGGCGATGTACTTGGCACATGTCGTTTTCGGCCTGAGTTTAAGCCGGACCGGCGCCCTGTTCGGCCGGGATCGGACCACTGTCGCGCATGGCTGCGCCGTCGTTGAAGACCGCCGCGAGGCGCCGGCTTTCGATCGCGCGCTGAACATTCTTGAGGGCGCGCTACGCGCCGCGCATCGTCGATGTCAAACGTCTGGAGGTCAGTCTTGATGAACAAGCGCAACGCTTTGAGCCGGGAAGCGATCAAACTCCTGATGACACTCAGCCGGCGCAATGCCCGCATTGTCCGGAAGGAGGCGGAAGGCGGCGCAGAGGCGCTGGACGAAACGTTCATGGTCACTCGCGGGTCGGGGACGGCGGGTCGCGGGAAATCGCAACACGTGTCTTGCGAACTGGTTTTATCTCTTCAGCAGAAACAGTTGATCGCGCCAAACAATGGCGGGTTTGTGCTTTCGGAGACCGGGAGGGCTTTCTTGCGCAGAAATCTTGCGCGTACGGACGTTTTTCGGCAACAACATCAACAGCGCGCTATCGAAACCACCGAGATCGAGGGCGTGCGGAAACCGGCCGTCGTCGACGAAACCGAAAGCCCGCTGGGCTGGCTGCGGCGGCGCAAGGACAAGACCGGCCAGCCCCTGATTGACGCGGCGCAATTCGCCGCCGGAGAGCGCCTGCGTGCGGACTTCCATCACGCCGGCCTGATGCAGCGGGTGACCGCGAGCTGGGACGGCATACCGGGCGATCGCGCCGCGCGCCGCGCGGGGCCGGGGACATCGGCGAACATGCGTGAGCAAACGGTCGCCGCGCAACAACGGGTGCGGCGCGCACTGGATTCCGTCGGCCCGGATCTTGCCAACATACTTGTTGATGTTTGCTGCCATCTGAAAGGGCTTGAGGACGCCGAGCGCGAGCATGGCTGGCCCCGGCGGTCCGCAAAGCTGGTGCTGCAAATCGCGCTGAAAGAACTCGCGCGCCATTACGGGCTTATTCAATACGCCACGGATGCAGCCCGGAACGGCTCTCGCGGGTTACTGCATTGGGGTGCGTCGGATTACAAGCCGTGGATGCAGGAGTACTGATGGCGCTAGGCCGTCGCCGCGCCGGTGGCCGAAGCCGCATCCTCGCGTACACGCTTGACCATCGAGGCAAGGCCATTTGATCGTTGCGGCGTCAGGTGATCGCGCAGGCCGAGCTGGTCGAACACCGGTTCGGCGTCCATATCCGCGATCTC
>CAYFVF010000196.1:0-3797 GCA_964346335.1 uncultured Hyphomicrobiaceae bacterium | reverse complement strand
TCGATCACCGGCACCTCCCAATAAGACCCTGATGCGCGCCCGATCACCGCGCCGACCACGCCCCAGCCGGTCAGCCCTTGCGGCTGCTCATGCACGCGGAAGCGGCGCGTCGCACAGCGTTTCTCGTCCACATGCAGGCCATAGCGCGGCGTGCGCCCGGTCAGCCCGGCCGCCAGCGCCGAGGGCCCGCCCTCGAAATTCGACCGCGCGCCCAACACGCTGTTGCAGTAGATCACCACGCCGGTATCACCGAAGGCGACATGATCGCCCATCACCGGCGGCATGATGGTCTGGTAGTTGATGCAGGTGTTGGTCATGGCGATGCCCATGGCCGAGCAGGCCGCGATGGTGCGGCGCTCGAGGTTCGCCATCGCCTCGGTCTGGCCGAGCGGGCGGTAATAGTCGAGATCGACGCCGCGCGGGTCGGTGATCATCGGCACGCTGACCCTCGCATCGCCTGCCGCCAGCCCTTCGAGGAACGCCACGCCCGCCTCGCCCAGCGATTCCGGGTCGGCCATCATGTGCGCCTGGCTGACCGCGACCAGATCGGGCGCGTCGAACATCGCGCCCACCTGTATCATGTGCTGCATGGCCCAGCGGCGCGGCGCCCCCATCTCCCCGGCCAGCATGGCCTGTTCTTCGTCGTTGAGTTTCAAGTTTGGCAGTCCTTCCCGGCTGGCATGATTGGCCGCAATGCGGCAAGACCAGTAAAACACAAACGCCGCGCCTTTCGCGACGCGCCAGCGGAAGAACTGTTTTTCGTGGCTGAGGGGCTATTCCACCAGCACAGGAGTCTGGCCGAGATGCGCGTCGCTGTCGATCTGCTTCACCAGGAAATCCGCGACGTTCGCGCGCGAGATTTTCCCGAGCCGCCATTCGTCGGGGTCACTCAGCACCTTGTAACGGCCCGTATGCGGCCCATCAGTCAGGATGCCGGGCCGCGCGATCACCCAGTCCAGCCCGCTCTTGCGGACAATCCATTCCTGAACGTCCTTGTCATCATAGGCGCGTTTCAGGAAGCCCTGGCGGCCAAACGCTGTGTAGAGAAAGCTGCCCTTGTCCGCGCTGTCGCCAGCGCCGAAGCCCGTCACGCAGATAAGCCGTCGCGCGCCGGACTCCTTCATCACGTCGACAAGGACGCGCGTGGCGGTGGAGAACAGCTTGACGGGCCTCATGACATTGGCGGGCGTGATCGAGATGCCGAGCGTCTGGATCACCACGTCACCGGGGTGAAGCGCGCTGCGCACCGATTCGGAATCCAGCGCATCGCCATCGACTTTTTCGAGGTTTGGATGATCCTCGGGAATCGATGAGGCGCTGCGGGCGAACGCCCGGACCTTATGCCCTGCGGCCAGCGCCTGCTGCACCGTTGCCAGGCCAATCCCCTTGCTCGCGCCAAAAATCACGACTGCCATTGCAATTGCCTTTGCTACACTGCGAGCACCAGCACGCCGAGGAGCGCCAGGATCTGCGCCGTATTGATCATCACGCTTGCCCTGTGAAGCAGCGCGAAGCGGGACTCGCGTCCGGCGTCTCGCGAGGCGTTGATCCTCGGCATCAGCCAGAAACGCGAGACCACGAAAAGCACCACAACCGCGCTCATCAGGGCGCCGACGACAGAGCCAAGCGCGAACAGCGAGCCGATCGCCGTCACCACCGCCAGCACATCATAGTAACGCGGAAACAAGCGGCGGATAAATGCCCCGGCGTCGGCTTCGGGGAAATGCGCGAACACGAGCGGCGCGACAACGGCGGCGAAAAACAGCATCGCGCCGAGTATGGCGGCGGCGAACAACGCGGCAATGTCGACGGAGTAAAGAGTATCCATGGGTCTCACGGTGGAGCGGGTTGGCGAAACGGGTGCTTGCGACAGGCTGTTGACGAAGATGCTTGTCCCGGGCCTTCTCAGGCAGGCGCACCGATTATCGATAGGTATACGCTTCAGACCGAACCTTTAGAACGGCTGCGCGGTTCCGCCGGATCAAAGACCGCGTTCCGCCTTGAGTGCCACGATGGAGGGACGCGTATCGGTGCGCTTGCTCCCATGAAGTTCCGTCGTGACGATATCGAAGCCTGCCGCGGTCATCAGCTTGGTCACGTCCGCCGCGCGGAAGATGGTGACATGCGGTACCCTGCCCGTGGCGCGCAATGCGGGCAGCAAGACTCCGGATAAGCAGGTTCATGTCGCCAAGGCAGGGCGTTTTGGAAACGAACACGCCGCCAGGCGCAAGCACGCTGTGGATGCGCCGTAGCGTCTCGGGCACGTCGCGGACCAGGTGAAGATAGTTGAACCCGGGTGCGGCATTGAAGCCGGCTTCGTCAGGGCCAAGGGACTCCGCCGTCGCCGTTCGGAAAACAAGCGTTTGGACCGGCTCCGCCGCATGCTTCTCCTTGGCGATCGAGATCATTTCACTCGAAATATCCGTGGCGAGATAGCTTCGGACACCGTCCGCGAGCCGCAGCGCCGTGGTGCCCGTTCCGCAGCCCAGTTCCAGCACCCGATCATCCGCGCCGAGAATTGCGCGGGTCCGATCCAGTGTGCGCTCACAGGCATCCATGTCCGAAATCCTGGACCTGGAATATCTTCGTGACGCTTTGTCCCAGAAGCGGGCGTCGCTCGCCGTGCTCATTTCGGGCTCCTTTTGCGCTGCGACGTAGCGCCTACCCGGGTGAGGACAACTGCGGAGATGCGGGACCTGCGTATGCAACGGCGCGTGGCAAGCGAGATATCGTTTGCGCTAATGTGCGACGATTGCTGTCAATCGCGGGCCAGGCACCGCCCAATGCGAAACCGGCCCGATCCGGGCGTCGTAGTCTCATCAACCGAACCGTCCATTATCCAAGAGGCGCCCCGAGGCGTTCAAGGCAGCCATGATGAAAGCACACCCCGAACCTACCCGTGACGCCGCGCTCGCACGGCTCGACGCGTTCATCCCGCACGCCGGACGCGACTATGCACGCACGCGCAACTTCGACTTCGGCCCGGAGCGGCGCGATAACGTCTCGATGCTGTCCCCTTGGCTGCGGCACCGGCTGGTGCTGGAGGAAGAGGTGCTCGCGCGGGCGCTCGCGCGGCACAGTCTGTCGGCGGCGGAAAAGTTTGTGCAGGAGGTGTTCTGGAGGACCTATTCCAAAGGGTTCCTGGAGCAGCGGCCGAGCGTGTGGCAGGCTTATCGCCGGGATGTCGCCGCGCTCGCCGAGCGGCTGGAGGCGGAGCCAGGGCTGCGCACCGGCTACCAGCAGGCGGTCGAAGGGCGCACCGGCATTGACTGTTTCGATGCCTGGGCGCGCGAACTGATCGAAACCGGCTACCTACACAACCACGCGCGGATGTGGTTCTCGAGCATCTGGATTTTCACGCTGCGTCTTCCTTGGCAGCTTGGCGCGGATTTCTTCCTGCGCCACCTGCTCGACGGCGATCCGGCATCCAACACGCTCGGCTGGCGCTGGGTCGGCGGGCTGCACACACGCGGCAAGACCTACCTGGCGCGGGCTGACAACATCGCGAAGTACACTGAAGGGCGTTTCAACCCGGCCGGCCAGCTTGCCGGGAGCGCGCCGCCGCTCGCGGAGGACGAAGATCATCCGCTGGTCCCGCTGCGTGCGCCCGACGCCGCCACGCCGCGCTGCGCCGGCCTGCTGATCACCGAAGAGGACTGCACGCCAGAAACGCTGGACCTGCCTGAGCCGCCTGCCAAGATTGTCGGAATGACGGCGACAGAGGCGCGCTCGCCGCTACAGGTTGCCGAGTCCGTGGTGAATTTCACGCAGGGCGCGGTGGCTGACGGGCTGGCAAT
>CAYFVF010000195.1:2010-3811 GCA_964346335.1 uncultured Hyphomicrobiaceae bacterium | reverse complement strand
CGTATTCCTTCATGCCGCGATAGCCGAGCACCTCGATCTCGCCGCCGGTCATGCCTTCGGCCGGGAACGGCTTGTCGTCGCTGCCGCGGGGCTTTTCTGCAAGGAACATCGACAGCCCGCGATACCCCCGCTCGTTCGGGTCGGTGCGCGCTAGCACGGTCATGACATCGGCGCGCACGGGGTGCGTCGCCCAAGTCTTTTGGCCGGTAATACGGTAGACGTCGCCGTCGCGGACCGCGCGGGTCTTGAGCGAGGCAAGGTCGGAGCCGGTGTTCGGCTCGGTGAAGACCGCCGCCGGGAGCACCTCGCCGGAGGCGATACCGGGCAGCCAGCGCTGCTTCTGGTCGTCGGTTCCGCCCAGCAGGATCAGCTCCGCCGCGATCTCCGAGCGCGTGCCCAGCGAGCCGACGCCGATATAGCCGCGCGACAGTTCCTCGGAGACGACGCACATCGCCTCCTTGCCAAGCCCGAGACCGCCGAATTCTTCTGGAATCGTGAGGCCGAAAACGCCCAGCTCGCTCATCTTGGCGATCACATCCAGCGGGATGTAGGCGTTTTGCAAGTGCCACTCATGCGCGTGGGGCGTGACCTCGGCCTCGGTGAAGCGGCGCATCTCGTCGCGCATGGCTTCCATCGTGTCGTCCAGCCCGGCATCGCCGAACGTGGCCGCACCGTCGCGCTCGACCATCAGTTCGGCCAGCCGCGCCCGCGCCGCCGGTGTATTGCCGAGCGTCATCAGGCGGCGCGCTTGCGGATTGAGGCAGGCATCAATATCGGCCGCGCGGAAGCCAAGATCGGTCGGGCGGAAGATTTCGGTCTGGCTCATCGGGATGCCGCCGACCATCTGGTGCAGATACTCGGCGAAAGCGATCTGCGCCAGCAGCGCCTCTAGCTCGCCGAAGCGCCCCTCGGCTGAGGTGCTCGAAGCGTGGCGGGCAAGCTCGGCCAGCGTCTGCTCGTAGGTCGTCAGCCAGGCGAAGCCATGAGCGGCGTGCTGCTCCTGCTCCATCAGCGCGGCATCCGGCTTGCCACCGGCCGCGACCACCTGCCAAACGCCCTCGCGCACAAGGTCCACCAGCCGTCTGGCTGCTTCCGCCGCCGGGTCCAGCAGCGCCGGCAAATCATCAAGAACCGGGGGCATGACTTCGTCGGGCGGCTGAAAGGCGACTGACATAAGATACTCCTCGGCTATTGCGCGTCGGGACGGGTGGGTACGCGGTACACTTCGCGCGAATCACGGCTGCCGCCCGCGCACAATCATGACTTACGGCCCAGCAGCGCGCGGAAAAAGCGGGACACCGCCCCCTCGGACTGCTGTTGTTGGGCCCCGGCGTGCTGTGTCTGGCCGGATTGCGCCGCGCTTCCGGACTGGCCGGTTTCACCGTGGGCCTCGCCAGCCTGGGCCTGCTCGACACGCACGCCGGACAGGTCTGATACCGGTGGGGCGACAGGCTCCGCGGCGACCTGCGCCGCTGGCGCTTTCGGCTCTTGTGCTGCCGGCTCAGACGGTTCGGGCTGCTGCGGTGGCGCGGGGGCAGGTTGAGGCTCTTGCCGCGCATCGGCCGATGGTTCCGGCTCTGCCGCCGGAACGCGGGATTCGACCCATTGCGCGGCCTCGTCCGCGCGCTGGCGCGCCTCATGCGCAGAATCCTCAACGGATGCCGCAGCCTCGCTCGCGCCGTCTTCCAGCGTCTGCGCCCAGCTTTGGGCGGTCTCGCCGCTCTTCTCGGCGACCGACTGTGCAAATTCGCTGACGCGCTCGCTCGTTTGCTCGACCTGATCAGCCACGTCAGAGGCAGCC
>CAYFVF010000195.1:0-1910 GCA_964346335.1 uncultured Hyphomicrobiaceae bacterium | reverse complement strand
GGTCTTTTGCGCAACGGACTGCGCAAATTCGCTCACGCTTTCACCAGCTTCACGCGCACGCTCGGCAGCGGCTTGCGCGGCGCTCGGAGCCTGCTCTTCAAGGGTCTGCACCCAGGTCTGGGCACTCTCTCCAGTCTTCTGCGCCACGGACTGCGCAAACTCTTTCACGCTCTCTCCCGTTTCGCGAACACGCTCCGCCGCTTCATGTGCCGCAGCAGGGGCGCGCTCTTCGAGCGTTTGCGCCCAACTCTGCGCGGTCTCGCCGCCTTTCTCAGCCACGGACTGCGCGAAGGCCTGAATGCTCTCCCCGGCGGCGCGTGCGTTCTCGGCGGCTTTGCCAGCAACCTCGGAGGCACTGCCTTCCACGGATTGCGCCCAGCTTTGCGCGGTCTCGCCGGACTTGGCGGCAACCGACTCGGCGAATTTCTGGATGCTCATGCCCGCCTCGCGCGCGGCCTCCCCTGCCGTCAAGGCCATCGCGCTCGCATTCATGTAGAACGAATTGCCGCTTCGGTCCTCGTCGGCGGTTTCAGTGGCAGCCTGCCGGGGCGCGGCGGCCTCGCCTGCGTCCGGCATCTCCGCGGCGGGCGTGTCCTGAACGCCTGGCGAGGGCAGTTCAATCCCGTGGCGCGCCCGGATACCGTCCATCTCGAAGACGACGGCGCGCAAAAACTCCTCGCTCGCTTCACCCGAAGCCTTCGCCTGGCTTAGCTCTGCCGCCAGTTCATCGAGGCGGGTCGCGGTGGCGAAGTAGGCGTTGCCCGACAGCTTCCGCTCAGCCTGAGCCTTGACAGCGCGCAACTCCTCAAGAACCACGTCCACGTCGCTTGGAAATACGTTCATGTCGAGGGCCCCATACGTTCGGATCTCATCCAGAATTCAAATCAACGCGTTTGTGGCCGCGATCATAGTCAAGCATCCCCGCATGTCGACTGATTTTGCACTGTCCCACAGCGTGCGCCCGCCGCCCTTGCTGGCTCAGCCGAAGCGCGTGCGCGAGACCTCCAAAGCGTCGTCAAACGTGCGCAGACCGCCGTGGGGCGCGTTGACCAACACGGCCATGTTACCCGGACGATGCTCGTTGCGCCACATGCGCATATGCGCCTTCGGTATGTCGTGCCACGGAAACACCTCGGACATGCAGGGGTCGATGCGCCGCTCCAGCACCAGCTTGTTCGCCTGCGACGCCTGCATCAGGTTCGCGAAGTGGGACCCCTGCACGCGCTTCTGGTGCATCCAGAGATAGCGCGCATCAAGCGTGAGCTTGTAGCCCGTCGTGCCCGCGCAGATCACGACCATGCCGCCGCGCTTCACCACGAAGACAGACACAGGGAAGGTCGCTTCGCCCGGATGCTCGAAGACGAAATCGACATTCACGCCCTTGCCGGTCGTATCCCAGATCGCCTTGCCGAACTTGCGGACCTCTTGCACCCAGGCCTGATATTCGTCGGTACCAACGGCAGGCATTTCGCCCCAGCAGTTGAAATCCTTGCGGTTGAGCACGCCTTTCGCGCCGAGCGACATGACGAACTCGCGCTTGTCTTCGTCGGAGATTACGCCGATCGCGTTGGCGCCGGAGGTCGCGCACAGCTGGATCGCCATCGAGCCGATGCCGCCGCTCGCGCCCCAGACCAGCACGTTATGCCCCGGACGCAACACGTGCGGACGGTGACCGAACAGCATCCGGTAGGAGGTGGCGAGCGTCAGCGTGTAGCACGCCGACTCTTCCCAGGTCAGGTGCTTCGGGCGCGGCATGAGCTGGCGGTCCTGAACGCGCGTGAACTGGCCGAAGGAGCCATCCGGCGTTTCGTAGCCCCAGTTGCGCTGGCTCGGCGAGAGCATCGGGTCGCCGCCATTGCATTCCTCGTCGTCGCCGTCGTCCTGGTTGCAGTGGATGACGACCTCGTCGC
>CAYFVF010000194.1:0-3870 GCA_964346335.1 uncultured Hyphomicrobiaceae bacterium | reverse complement strand
CGCGGCCAGGTGCATGAAGATTGCGCTGCCGCGCCCGCGGATGCGGGGACCGTCGCTATAGCCAAGCACAACGACGATGTCATAAAGATGGTCGTCGCGCCACAACCGTTCATGGCTGGCCGGGTAGGGCAGGCGAACCGGGCAGTCATAGTTGCGGTCGCGCGGGTCGTCGCACCAGCCATCATGCGGACGGATGAGCGAGACCGGCAGCGACGTCCGCGGGCGGGCCACCCGGTCGGCTCGATAGAGCACCCGGCGCAGCGGCCAGACCGCGATCGGCGTTGCGCCGTCGCCCTCGCGCTTCAAGGCTTGCCGGCCACCGCGCCCGAGCGCGCACGCCCACCTGAGTGGGCCAGCCGCGAGCCAGCCGCGCTGATCGCCAAGGGCGCGCGCATGAACTGTGATCACAGAGATTTTCATGTTCGTGAGCAGAGTTTAGGGTATCGCCGAGAGAAGCCATATTGCTTTGCGTGTGGCCTCAGCCTAAATCGTAGTGAGTTATCATTGAAGCGATTTCGGGAGAGCGCGAGATGAGTACAGCGCGGCATATTCTGGTGGTGGACGATGACGAGGATTTGCGCGATTCGCTGGCCGAACAGCTCGCGCTCCACGAGGAATTCGAGACGGAAATCGCTGGTTCCGCCCGCGAGGCGATGGACAAGCTCAAGGCCCAGCGCGTTGACCTGATCCTGCTCGATATCGGCTTGCCGGACATGGACGGCCGTGAAGCGTGCAAGCTGATCCGCCGCAACGGGTTCAAGGGGCCGGTCATCATGCTGACCGCGCAGGACACAGACTCCGACATGATCCTCGGGCTGGAATCCGGCGCGAACGACTACGTCACCAAACCGTTCCGCATCGCGGTGCTGCTGGCGCGAATCCGCGCTCAGCTTCGCCAGCATGAACAAAGCGAGGATGCCGTCTTCACGATCGGCCCATACACCTTCAAGCCCGCCAACAAGCTCTTGCTCGACCAGAAAGGCGGGAAGATCCGCCTCACGGAGAAGGAAACCTCGATCCTCAAGTATCTCTACCGCGCGGACGAAGGCGTCATAACGCGCGATGTCCTGTTGCACGAGGTCTGGGGGTACAACGCCGGCGTCACCACCCACACGCTGGAGACGCATATCTACCGTTTGCGCCAGAAGATCGAAAGCGACCCGTCCAATGCCGAACTGCTCGTGACCGAGGCCGGCGGATACAAGCTCGTGCCATAAGACGCGGCGGCATCAAGCGGCTGACGGCTTGCCGCGCCCCCCGACTCACGCCACGATGCGTGACACTTGGGGGTGAAGAATGACGCAAGACAACGCACGCGAACTTCTGGAAAACGCGCAACTGTTCGAGGGACTGTCCTCGGACCAGATCGGCGCGATACTGTCGTGTACAGAAAAAACCTGGTTTGATACCGGCGGCGCGCTCACCAACGTCGACGAGTGGGGCGCGGCGGCGTTTCTCGTGATCTCAGGTTCCGTGATGGTGGCTGATGCCACGGCGCAGTCAGGGTACCAGGAGCCGCTCGGGCCAGGCACCTTGATCGGTGAACTGGCGATGCTCACCGAAGTCAGCTATGCCGCGACCGTCGTGGCCGCCGAACCGGTAAGCGCGCTAGTGATTGAGCGCGACGCTCTGCACGCCGTACTTGAGGACGAGCCGGAAATCGCGGAGCACATGTCGGACCAGCTCGCCGCGCGCCTGAGCCAGCTGGCCGAGGAACTGCGCTTCGTCGATGACCGCTTTGAAGCTCTGGAGACATCGCTCCAGCGTGTCGCGGACGCCGCCTGATCAGCCAAGGTCAATATCGAGGATCACCGGGACGTGGTCCGAGGGCTTTTCCCAGCCGCGCGCGTCCTTGATGACCGAGACGCCCTTGGCGCGCGGCGCAAGCTCGGGCGTCGTCCAGATGTGGTCGAGACGCCGCCCGCGATCCGATGCGCGCCAGTCCCGTGCGCGGTAGCTCCACCATGTGTAGAGCTTTTCGTCCGGCGGCACGAACTGGCGGACCATATCCACCCAGGGCCGCGTTTTCTGCACCGCGTTCAGGTGGTCGACCTCGATCGGCGTGTGACTGACGACCTTAAGCATCTGCTTGTGCGACCAGACATCGGTCTCCAGCGGCGCGACATTCAGATCGCCCGTGAGGATCATCGGTCCATTCGCCGCCATGTCCGGCTGCGCGAGCCAGCGTTCCATCGCCTGAAGGTAATCGAGCTTCTGGCGGAACTTCGGGTTGGCTTCCGGGTCGGGCGTGTCGCCGCCCGCCGGGACATAGAAGTTGTGGAGAACCGGTTGCACGCCCGGCGCGTCGAGCCGCACCGCAAGGTGACGCGTATGTCCGCTCGCATCAATGTCCTGCGCGCCCACTTTCGTGAGCGGAACGCGCGAGAGCACGGCCACGCCGTTATAGCCCTTCTCGCCATGCAGCGCGGTATGCGCAAGGCCGAGTTCGGCCAGGGCGTCGCGCGGAAACAGCTCGTCAGGGCACTTCGTCTCCTGCAGGCAGAGCACATCGGGGCGGTGTTCGGCCACGAAACGCTGCACCAGCGGTAGGCGCAGGCGCACGGAGTTGATGTTCCAGGTGGCAAGGCGAAGGATCATGCGGTTGACTGTACGCGGCGGTAGGCAGCGCTTCCAGCCCATGGGCACGTGCGCGCACAAAAAAAAAGCGCCCAACCCCGGCGATGGTTGGGCGCTAATGTGCGTTACTACGCGGTGCGCCGGGAGGGATGCCGGCGCATGATCGGATAAACCTTCGGCTAGACGGGGGGGCACTACCGATGGTGTTGGTCTATCCGATCGACATAGAAACAATAGCACGAAGTTTTCTCGCTTGGGAAGGGCAAAATGCAAAAAAAATCGCTTGACACGGTGCGAACACATCACAGGCGCGTGAGCGCGCCGAGCATATCCACGGGTATGCCCGATTGCCAATCGCAGGTCCGGCCGATAGGCTCGCGCAATTCCGTTCCACGCGCCCGGCGAGCAGCATGAAACAGGACGACGCCCTCGACATTCTCAAGACCGGCGCATCGGTGTTCCTGACCGGCGAGCCGGGCAGCGGAAAGACGCACACAGTCAACGCTTACGTTGAGTATCTGCGCACGCGTAACCTGGAACCAGCGATTACGGCCTCCACCGGTATTGCCGCCACGCACATCCACGGGCGCACGATCCATTCCTGGGCCGGTGTGGGCGTGCGATTTCCCTTGTCGCGCGGCGCGATCGAACGCATCGCCGAGAATCGCTACACCGCCAAGCGGATCCGCGGCGCAGCCGTGCTGATCATCGACGAAATCTCCATGCTCGCGCCGGAGGTGCTGGACGCTGTCGACATGGTGTGCCGGCATGTGCGCTCGTCCGCCTCCCCGTTCGGCGGCCTGCAGGTCGTGCTGGTGGGCGATTTCTTCCAAATCCCGCCGGTCAAGCGCCGGGATTCGCCCGCGCCGGACGGGCTGGACCTCGACGCGCCCGACGACGGCCCGCAGTTCGCACACGGCTCGCAAGCGTGGCGCGATCTCGATCCGACGGTGTGTTATCTCACCGAGCAATACCGCCAGAGCGATCAGGGCTTTCTCGACCTGTTGAGCGCCATCCGGGCGGATAATGTCGGCCCGGCCGAGCGCAAGGCGCTGGCGGCGCGGCGCGCCGAGCCGGACGATCTGCCGCGTGACCTGACCCGGCTTTACACCCACAACCGCGACGTGGACCGGATCAACCTTGCCCGGCTGGACGAGGTGCCCGGCGAAATCCGGCGTTTCGACATGGCGACGCGCGGCCCGGCCCCGCTGATCGATGCGCTCAAGCGCGGCTGCCTCACCGGCGAGGCGCTGGGCCTGAAGGAAGGCGCGGCGGTGATGTTCATCAAGAACG
>CAYFVF010000193.1:0-3880 GCA_964346335.1 uncultured Hyphomicrobiaceae bacterium | reverse complement strand
GATGTTATGCGCGAGGCGGAACCGCGAGGCAAGGCGCGCCGCGCTCAGTAGGCGCGGACTGGTCTTGGCGGCACGATATGCTGCCAATCCCGGGCGGTCGGATGCCGTATGGCGGCGAGGAGTAGCAGAAACAGCGTCACGGCATTCAGCACATGCCACATGAAGTGCGTGCCGATTTGAGTTCCGGCGATGGTCACGGTCTGGCAGAGCGCCATGTCCAGTGAGCGGAACGCGATCGACGCTGTGAATACCAGCCCAGCCAGAATTACGAGCGGACCCGTGCGCTTGCGGGTGAAGCGGTCGGCGGCGAACGCGCTGAGATACCCGCCGATCAGGACCATCGCGGCCCAGGCTGGCAGGTAACTGACACTGCCGTTGAGGCATCGCCCCCGCGCGCCCTGCGGAAGGTCGAGATTAAAGCCGATCTGCCCGTCCCAGCATTGCAGCTGCCCAGCAGCCATCATCGCGCCGATGAATACGGCCAGCCCGACCAGCGACCAGAAGACGTTGGCGCGCAAGTACTGGCGCAGCGCGAACACCAGATAGGCGAGCATGAAGATGCCGATCGGCGCGACATCCGCGATGGCTGCCCAGCGCGTGGCGTAGGTGTGAAACAGGAAGCTGCCGACGCCGATGATGAAAACCAGCGCGATGAGGAGGTGGCGTGTTACCGTGCGCTTGTGGTTCGGTTCGCGATACAGCAGGGCCAGCGCGGCAAGCGCCGCGACAAGGAAAGCCGCGTTGGTGGTCGCGTTGACCGGTTCGGCCCAGAACGCGGGGTTCAGCCCGCGCTCGCAATAGGCAAAAACCTTCTCACTCCAATCCATGCGTCTCCCCGATCACCTACCGCTCGCCATGCTCGCGCCATCGTTATGGCGCAGACGTCTCTCGCCTGTACAAAACCATCGCATTTTTAAGGAATTTGTAAGCCTTAGGGGGCAGCATTCTACCATTAAGGTTTTCGTTGATTCCTGTGATGCGAACGTTAACCTTTGGCGGCATGCTGAACGAGGGCACTATGCGATCCAGCGGCACAGGGAGACGGGCTATGATGCATGTGAAGACAGGTGCGATCTTTTCCGCGGCTCTGACGCTGGCGGTTGTCTCGGGCGCACCGGATGCTGGTAATGCCGGATCACGCTATCACGAAGCGTCTCACGGCGACGTGTATCGACATGTCCGCGCGGAAAGCTCGTTTAGTGCGAGATCCGTTGTGGCCCCGGTTCGGCACGGCCCCGTTGGCGACCAGGTGATGACGCCGGGCGGCAACTGGCACGACTGCGAAATCACCTGCGAGTACACGCTGCGCCGCGTCTATCTCGATTTCTGGGAAGACCAACAGGACAAATTCACCTCTCCGGGTTATTTCCGGTTCGAGTTCGCGCTCGACTGATACGGCTAACGCGCCAGCCTCTCCAGCAATTCGCGATCCACGCCAAGCCCTTTCGCTCGGACCTCCGCTCGCCGCTCCAGCCGGCGCGTGCCGGGTAGCCGCGCATCGCCATCCGCTTCGATTGAACTCGCCATCTCGGCAAGACGACCGGGTGTGGCGGCGCTCAGGGTCTCTGCTGAAATCGCGATAACGAGTTGCCCGGTTTCCGGCGGTCCGCCTTCGGCATCAAGGAATGACGTCGCCTCGCGCGCGAAGCGCCCGCTCGTCAGGCCCGCCGCGAGCAGTTCCACCATGAGCGCGAGCGCGGCTCCTTTTGCCTCGCCGAACGGCAACATTGCGCCCTCGACAGCCCGTGCCGCATCCGTGGTCGCCGCCCCCTGCGCGTCCACGGCCCAGCCTTCGGGTATCGGCTCGCCGCGCTGCGCCGCCGCGACGATCTTGCCGCGCGCGACCTTCGACAGCGACAGGTCGATGACCAGCGGCTCGCGCCCTGCCAACGGTGCGGCAAACGCGATCGGGTTGGTGCCGAACAGCCGCGTGGCCCCGCCCCAAGGCGCCATTGCCGCTGGCGTGTTGGCGAACATGAGGGCAACGCAGCCGGCTTCCGCAAGCCTTTCGACGCTATGGCCGGCCACGCCGCAATGGTGCGAGCGATAGAAGCCCGCCATCGCAATCCCTTGCGTCTTCGCCATGTTTGCCAGTTTTGGCTCCGCGCGGTCGAAAGCCGGATAATAGAAGCCGTGGGCAACATCGACATGGAGCGCGCCGGGCGCCGCCTCGCGGATCGCCGGCATGGCGTGGCCATCGACCTTGCCCGACGCCGCTTGCGCCGCATAGGACTCGACCCGGCGCAGCCCGTGGCCGCTCTGGCCGTCAACCTCCGCCTCGACCAGCGCCCGCGCGACCGATTCAGCATTGTCGGCTGTGACCCCGCTTGCCATCAGGGTTTTCTCAACGCGGTGGCGCGCTTCCGCGACGGAGATCGTAACTAATGTCATGACATCCCTGTTATTTGAGCGTGGTGTGATAGAAGGCGTTGTCCGTCAGGCAGTGGCTCACGCGCCATTCCACCGGCTGGCCGCCGTAATCGAAGGCAACCCGCTCGATCGCAAGGACCGGCGTTGCTACGGCGCAGCTAAGGCGGCGCGCCGTGGCTTCGCTGGCCGCGACGGCGCGCAGGTTTTCCTCGACCCGCGCGACCGTAATGCCGAAATCGGTCTGGTACAGGTCATAAAGCGTGTTCGGCACCGTCTTGCGGCTCAGTAGCTCGCTGAACAGCGCTTTGGACAGCGAAATGCACTCGTCGATGATCGGCGCGCCCCCGTGCGTGCGGGTGCGCGAGATGCGGATCACGTGCGCGCCCGGCGACAGCGCGAGCGCGGCTTGCTCCATGGCGCTGGGCGCGTCGACGGTGATCTGAACATCGCGGCTTTCCGGCTGGATGCGCCCGCCTGCGCCGTAAAGCTGGAAGAACCGGAAATGGACCGTGTCGGAGGTATGCCGCGCGACGAAGGTGCCGCGCCCCTGGTGCCGCTCGACCAGATGCTCGGCCGTCAGCGCATCGAGCGCCTTGCGTACCGTGCCCTGGCTCACCCCGAATTCGCTGGCAAGCTGGAACTCGTTCGGCAAAAGCCGTCCCGGCGCCCAGACGCCCGAGAGAATGCGTTCGGCAAGGGCGCGCTTGACCTGAGCATAAAGCGGCTGCGCGTCGAGTTTGTCTGAAGGCTCACTCATGTTTGGCCGGTTGGTCCTGACGATTGACTCGGGTCACGCCGCGCGCTAGCACTATTCTTATATAAGATATATCATTCCCACGCGGATGTCGCTACAGGAGGCGCACTTGTCAGTTCCCCACTTTCTTGTCCATTCGCCCAAGGACAATGTCGGTGTCGTCGTTGTCGAAGGGCTAACCGCTGGCACCGAAATGGTTGGCGTGATTACCGAAACCGACTCCGAGCTTTCGGTCACCGCGCTCGCGGATATTCCGATCGGCCACAAGGTCGCGCTTGGCGATCTGAGCACCGGCGATACCGTGGTAAAATATGGCGAGGACATCGGCCGGATGGTCGGCGAGGCACACAAGGGCGGCCACGTTCATACACATAACCTCAAGACGAAACGCTGGTAGGAGATCGAAATGAGCAACCGTAAATTCCTGGGTTACCGGCGTGAGAACGGCCGTGTCGGCGTGCGCAACCATGTCGCAATTCTCCCGGTCGACGATATCTCCAATGCCGCGAGCGAGAACGTGGCGAAGAATATCCAGGGCACACTTGCGCTGCCGCATTCGTATGGCCGCCTTCAGTTTGGCGCGGACCTTGACCTGCATTTCCGCACGGTCATCGGCCTCGGTGCGAACCCCAACGTCGCGGCCTGCATCGTGATCGGCATCGAGCCGGGCTGGACCAACCAGGTGGCTGAAGGCATTGCCGAAACAGGCAAGCCCGTGGCGGCGTTTTCCATCGAGCAGAACGGCGATATCAAGAC
>CAYFVF010000192.1:0-3905 GCA_964346335.1 uncultured Hyphomicrobiaceae bacterium | reverse complement strand
CGCATCTGGGATGGCCGTTCGCCGTTTTCCCTGGAGCTGTTTCACCCCGGGCTCTATTACCGCCGACCGGTCGGCATCAACCTCCTGGAGCGCGGTGCGACACGGCGGTTGGGGTTCGACACGGCGAATTTCTCCTACCCGGACACGGGACTGGTTGAACGGGTTTCGGGCCGTCCCGGCGCGAAGTTGGGTTATGCGGGTTTTCGCATCTTCCATAAGTCAGAACCGGAGCGAGATCTGGTGTCGTTCCTCGGCGCGAGCTACTTCAGGGCCGTCGGCAGGTCCATGCAATATGGTCTCTCGGCGCGTGGACTGGCCATCAACACCACGGACTTGGGGCGCGAGGAGTTCCCCGACTTCACGGAGTTCTGGATCGAGCGGCCTCCGCCCGGCGACCACACGCTAAGCTTGCACGCGCTGCTCGACAGCCCCAGCGTCACGGGCGCCTACAGCTTTGTGCTGCGTCCACGCGATGGCACCGAAATGCAGGTTGACGCCGTGGTTTTCCCACGCCACCGGCTGGATACGCTCGGCTACGCGGTGATGACCTCGATGTATTATGCCGGCGAGAACGACTGGCTCGACCGGCGCACCTTCCGCGCCGAAGCGCACGACTCTGACGGCCTCGCCATGCGCCGCGGCAATGGCGAATGGGTCTGGCGTGCGCTGTCCAACCCGCGCGCACCGCGCGTGAGCACCTTCGTCGACAACAACCCCAAGGGCTTCGGGATGCTACAGCGCGACCGAAGCTTCGACAGTTACAACGATATTGGCGCGGACTACGAGGACCGGCCCAGCCTATGGATCGAACCCGTGGGCGAGTGGGGACGGGGCCGGATCGAGTTGCTAGAATTGCCCACGAACGACGATATTCACGACAACATCGTCGCGGCGTGGCGGCCGGATCAGCCCGCCGAGCCAGGCACGGCGCAAACCCTTCGCTACCGCATGTGGTGGAGCGATCACTTGCCTGCGCACTTGTCATGGCCTGGCGCCGTGACCGCGACGCGGATCGGAAGGGCCGGGCGGCCGGGCGCGCCCGCGCCAGGGGTAAAGTTCGTCATCGATTTTGCAGGCGGCGCGCTGGCTTCGCTGACGAAATCAAGTCCGCTGAAGGCCGGCATCACCACATCCCGCGGGGCGGCGAAGCTGATGGAGGTTGTGCATGTCGAGGAGACCGGCAACTGGCGGATGGAGTTCGACCTGCTCGTGCCGGGGCCGCAAACCGCCGATCTGCGCGCTTATTTGCACATGAATGACGAGCCGTTAACCGAGACGTGGCTTTATCGGCTGGAGCCGACCGAATGGGCGGCCGTGCTGGAATTAGAGAGATAGGACACTTAGGGCGTATCGGCACACCGGCTTCAGGGGAGCCTGTTGAATAGGGTCCGAAAGGGGCGTCATGCGCGCTTGGTGCGGCGCTCAGACCTTGCCCCGCCTCGCGAACATTGACCTGATGACGGCGCGGCGCACGAGTTCCGCACACCCGCCCGCCAGCAGCCCCCAGAAAGGATCAAGCGCGAGCGTCACCGCTGCGGTCGCCGCAATGACCGGCCAGCAGGAGGGGCGGCTGTCGAACAGACGCCGGCTGACGGCCAGCTCAAACGCCGCGACCGCGAGCAGCGCGCCCAGCCCCGCGGCGGGTATGGCGGTCAGCACCGCTCCCATCACCTCGCCCGGCGCGAGCGCCAGAGCAATCAATGCAAGCCCAAGCATGAAGGGCGCCGCGCCCGTGCGCGCTCCGAAACGATGATGCGCCGCCAATCCGCCTGCGCCGTGGCACATGGGCAACGCGCCCAGCGGCGCGAGCGCGATATTCGCCAGCCCGCTCGTGATTGACAGCCGCTGCGTCGTCACGTGATCCGCCCGGTCGCCGAAATAGTCGGATGCAAGCAGCGATGTCAGCAGGATCGCATTGGTCAGCGTTAGCGCCAGTTGTGGCAGTACGAGCTGGAAGGTCGCGCCTTGCAAGTCATCAAGGGTGGGCCACGCCGACAGCCACGTCTGCGCCGTGACCGCACGCGCAATCCCGCCGCCGCCCGCATCCGTGATCGCCCCGATGGCAACCGCCGCGGCGACCGCCAACAGGGCTACGGGCAGTCGCGGCGCCACCAGCATCAGGGAAAGCACGCCAAGCACGACAGCGGCGATCAGCGCGTGGCCGCTCATCAAGTCGATCGCGACAGCGCCCAGATACAGGCCAAGCCCGAGCTGAAGCCCCGCGATGACCGATTGCGGCACGATCCGGGCGAACCGGGTGATCAGCCCTGTCACTCCCAGCGCCAACAGGATCACGCCAGTGATGACGCCGCCCGCCGCGAGCATGGCGGGCGTCACCGCGCCGGTCATGGCGATCGCGGCCATCGCCTTCATCGGCTGGACCGGGATCGGCAGCCGATATACCACCGCGGTGGCAATGTAGAAGATGCCGAATGCGGCGAACACGGGCGTTGGGGCAAGTCCCGCCACGGCGACGACGCCAAGCGCAAGCGGCACCAGCGTGCCGAGATCGCCGAGCGCGCCACTCAGTTCAGACTGGCTCCAACGCCTTGTTTGCGCTTCCGGGGTCTCCAAACTCGGCGCTCCGAGAAAATACCGCCCGCGTACGGACCGTGGGCCTTCTAGCTACCCAGCGTGAACCTATTCTCACTTGAATCCAACCACGTCCCATCAAGGGTCAGCCTGCAGCCTCGCCGAATGATGCTGCGCCTGGCCGGAGACGATGTCGATGAGCACGCGGCCGAGCGCGCCCGGCTGCCGGTTGACAGGCCACGCAACGCCCAGAGTGCGGATCGGATGAAACTGAGCATCGACGCATTCCAGCCGGCGCACCAGGCCCGCGCGCAGTTCCTTTTCAAAACTGCCTGGATCAGAGAAGCACCAACCGGCGCCGCTGCAAACCAGTTCGCGGATCAATTCGACGTCGTTCACCGACCGGACATCGGTGCTGAACAGGCGGCCCACCCGCTCCATGTCGGTCTCCGGCGATCCGATATAAAAAATCTGGCGCTCGGTCTGGAACGCGCTCATTGGCAGCGGCGGGGGTATCTGAGCCAGCGGGTGAGAAACCGCTTATACAGGCCCGAGCTTTTCCACGGCGAAGGTCCGCCCCTCCATGTCGGACGGCATCGCGGTCAACAGCGTCAGGGCGAAGTCGAAAGTGTCGTTGCGCAGGTCACCCCAGAGCGTGGCGAGGGAACAGTTGAATAACTGAACCCGCACGCGCGGGTGCGCCTCGGCCAACGCCGTGAGGGCGCGCTTGATGATCGCACGGGGAAACAGGACGTCGACAAGGATGCGCAACCGCGATTCCTCGCCCTTTTCCAGCGATGCCGCGTGCGAATTGAAGCGTTGCGCGCGCTCCACAACCGACTTCGCCTCCGAGAACAGCGCCCGCCCCCGATCGGTCAATTGCGAACGCCTCGTACCGCGCTCAAGCAACTGGAAGCCGCAATGGGCCTCCAACTGAGCCAACGAATAGCTGACCGATGATACCGCGCAGCGCAACTCCCGCGCAGCAGCCGTCAAGCCGCCGTGCTCGACGACGGCAATGAAGGCTGTCAGGTGATCGACAAGCTTTTGGCGGCATCGGCTTTTCGAATTTCTCGAAAGGAGAATACCATATTGATTACATTGATCGAAAGCACTGTTATCCCAAACGTTTTAATAAACCGGCGGAAGTCCGGTAGCGATCATGTATTGGAGGAAACGTAATGAGGGTGGCAACACCAGAGCTGGCGCCGCCGTAGTCGTCGTGAACGGTGATGCCGAGCAGACCAAGTTCGCCCATCTCGCGCCACAGCGCGTTCGGGAAGTCGTTGGTCTCGTCGATCTCTTGGGCCATCGGCTTCACACGCTCCTGCGCCCAGGCATGGAACATGTCGCGCAGCGCGTTCACCTCGTCG
>CAYFVF010000191.1:0-3909 GCA_964346335.1 uncultured Hyphomicrobiaceae bacterium | reverse complement strand
GCCTGGGGCTGGGGACGCGCCTATTCCGGTCAGTCCGGCTAGGGCTGCGCTGTGAACCTTCGGACGTGAGGAACCGGGGCGGCTCGCGATCTGGGCCGCCCCGTGATCTCCGGGCAAGTCGTCGCGTGCCGGCGCGGCGTGTTCAGTCAGCGCAATCCGGCCACGTGCCTGCCGGCGTGTGGGAACCACGCTCGCGCAGGTGTGGTTTTCTCCAACCGGACAGGGAACTTCCATGCACACATCTGTTTCGACACGGTTGGCCGCTCTTCGCCTGTTTAGCCTGCTCGTCCTGGCGGCGCTGCTGGTGGGCGCGGCGGGGCTGGGAAACGCCAGCGCGCAGAGCGTGCGCCCGCCTTCTGACGCGACCAAGAACGTCGTTCCGGGCGAGCCCGGCGTTGCGCGCGAACCGGGCACCTTCGACAAGGGACCGGAATCGCGCGAGGCCTTCGGCAACACCCAGGGCAACAGCTCCGACGCGGATTTCTGGAGCACGCTGCGCCACGGCAGCGAAGCGACGACGGCCGTGCAGGGGCCGCAGGCCGGGTATGTTATCCAGAGTTCTGGTGAGAGCTACCGCCAGTTTCGCAATGGCGACCTCGCCACCTATGGCTGGTGGGCGCTTGCAGGGATCACGGCGCTGTGCCTCGTGTACTACCTGATTGTCGGGCCGGTCCGCATTGTGGGCGGGCGCAGCGGCCGCGTCATCGAACGCTTCGCCCTGGCTGAGCGCACGGGACACTGGCTGCTTGCGATTTCGTTCCTCATCCTCGCGGTGACGGGCCTGAACATGCTTTACGGCCGGTACACCTTGTTGCCGCTAATGGGACCGGAGGCGTTCGGGACCATGACCCTGATCGGTAAATGGGCGCATCACATCAGTTCCGCGACATTCGTCGTCGGCCTTGTGTGGGTGGTGCTCAAATGGCTGCCGGACAACTTTCCGCATTGGTCGGACTTCGTCTGGCTGGCGAAGGGCGGCGGCTTCTTCTCCAAGAACTCTCACCCGCCGGCCAAGAAATTCAACGCAGGCCAGAAGGCCATTTTCTGGCTGGTCGTGCTGATGGGCGCGTCGACGACGCTCTCGGGGCTGGCGCTGTTGATGCCCTTCGAGTTCGCGATGTTCGCCAAGACGTTCGCGGCCATTAACGGCGTCTTCGGCACCGATTTGCCGACGCAGTTTACCGCCTTGCAGGAAATGCAGCTCCACCAGCTCTGGCACGCGATCGTGGCGCTGATGCTGACGGCGGTGATCGTCGCGCACATCTATATCGGGACGATCGGCATGGAAGGCGGCTTCGAAGCGATGGGCTCTGGCAGGGTGGACCTCAACTGGGCTCGGGAGCATCACAGCCTATGGGTTGAGGAGCTTGAGAAGAAGGGTGAACTGCGCACGGCTGAAACTGGCGCGGCGCGGCCCGGCGCCGGTGCACAGCAGCCAGCGGAATAAGTCGCTTGCGGTCATGCGCACACGCCTGAGCCAACCGCTACGCTGGCTGTTCTGGGGCGCGCTCGCCGCGCTGGCCCAGGCGAGCCTTTCGGCCGACGCGGCCGCTCAGGCCACCGAGGCCAGCGCCGCGCGCAATCTCACTGGCCACGGCGGCCCCGTGCGCGGCGTGGCGGTCACGCCGGACGGGGCGAAAGCGTTGACGGCGAGCTTCGATTACGCTGCCATGCTCTGGGATCTGACGGCACAGCCGCCCGAAGCTGTGCACCGTCTGATCGGGCATGACGGTCCGGTCAACGATGCCGCGTTCGTCGGGACGAACCGTGCGCTGACCGGCAGCGATGACGGGACATTGGCGTTGTGGGACCTGGCGAGCGGCGAAATGCTGCGCCGCTTCAAGGGCCATGAGGCGAAGGTGGTGAATGTGGCCGTGTCGCCGGACGGGGCCGTCGGGGCAAGCGCGAGCTGGGATCGCACGGTCTGCGTCTGGCGGCTGCGTGATGGCAAGCTGCTCGCGCGGCTGCAAGGTCATGAAGGGCCGGTCAATGCGGTCGCTTTCGCGCGGGACAGCGCGCATCTTTATTCCGCCAGCCACGACGGCAGTATTCGGCTATGGAAGTCGGACGGGAGCAGCGGTTCGCCTATCCGGCCTGTTATCGAGTACGGCTGGGGCATCAACGCGATGCAGCTTTTGCCGGGCGGGGAGATCGTCTTCGGCACGCAAAACGGCGATGTCCGCGTGATCGATGCGGACGGCGCGGAGATCGAGGTCTTGGCCCCGCATGAAGGGCCGGTCCTGTCTCTGGCGTTGTCGCCTCGCGGTGATGTGCTGGCGACGGGTGGCGCGGACGGCGCGATCCGCCTGTGGCAGACCGAAAGCTGGAAGCCCGGCGAAAGCTACGCAGATCCGACGGGGCCGGTCTGGGCGCTGGCATTCAAGTCATCCGGGGCGCTTTATTACGGCGGGCTGGATGATTTCGCCATATACTGGCAGGCTAACCCGCGCGAGCCGTTTGAGGCCGTGCCCAGCGAGTATCCGCGCCGGTTTCAGGTCAGTGGCGAGATGTCGATCGGTGAGCGCCAGTTTGCGCGCAAATGCAGCGTGTGCCATACGCTAACACCGGGTGACGCGAACCGGGCCGGGCCGACGCTTCACGGCATTTTCGGGCGCGAGGCCGGCTCACTGCCCGGCTACCCCTATTCCGAGGGGTTGAAGCGATCCGGGCTTGTCTGGACGGAAGAAACCATCGGCGAGTTGTTTGATCGCGGCCCCGATCACGTCACGCCCGGCTCAAAAATGCCGCTCCAGGTCATCAGCGACGACGACAAGCGCGCGGCCCTGGTGGCATTCCTCAAGAAGGCCACGCAGCAAGACGCGCCAAAGCAATAGGTGTCAGCATGGACGAAGAAAAATTCAACATGGCGATCCGTAAATTCCTGAAAGAGGTCGGCGTGACCTCCCAGCGCGAGATCGAAAAGCTGGTGCGCTCTGGCGAAGCCGGCGACACGCTGAAGCTGCGCATGACGCTCACCGCCGAGGACACCAGTCTTGACCACACGGTCGAGACCGAGATCGACCTCAACGAGCTTCGCTGAAACCGAATAGGTGCGCGCCTTGGCTGAGGCCGAAATCGACTTCCCGCCGCTGCTGACGGGCCATGCCTTTCCGGCCACCGAGCCGCCGCTGCGCGTGGCCTGTGAAGGCGCCGCAGCCGGGCGCTTCGGCGCGGGCGATGTGATCTGGAGCCTCGAAGAAGCCCATGCGAGCCTTGCCATCGTGCTGGAGCCGGATGTGCCGCTCACACGCGCGCTGGAAATGTTTCCGCTCGGCGTTGTGGCCTGCGGGGATTGCCTCGCCGCGCTGGCCCCGCCGAAGGTGGCGATCACGTTTGGCTGGCCCGGCGTCGTTTATGCGAACGAGGGCGCGGTTGCTCAGTTGAGCGCCGCGGTTGACCGGGCCGCATCGGCGGAGGCGGTGCCGAGCTGGCTCGCCGTGGGCCTGGAGGTCCGGCTGACCGAGCGCCTGGGCGCGCGCGAGCCGGGTGATGACCCCAGCGTGACCACGCTCGCCGAGGAAGGCTGCCCGGATCTCACGGCTGAACAGCTCATCGGATCGTATACACGCCACTTCCTGACATGGCTCGACACCTGGACCAACGAGGGCTTTGCGCCCGTCCACAAGGCGTGGGAGCAGCGTGCTGACAAGCGCGTGCGCAGCTTCACCGATGCAGGGGGCAGCGGTGGGGTCTCTGGCGCATTCGTTGGGCTGGATGAGCACGGCAATCTCGTTCTCAAGCGCGACGACGGCAAGCATGTCTCGCTACGCCTGCTCGATGCCGTGGCGCGCTGGCCGCAGGAGACGGCGCTGCAATGAAATTCGCGCGCACGATCCGCTTCGATAACTCCGACGACAGTGTGTTCGCCCACCCCGCGCAACCCGGCGAACTGGCGGTCTCCGGCGCGTT
>CAYFVF010000190.1:0-3915 GCA_964346335.1 uncultured Hyphomicrobiaceae bacterium | reverse complement strand
CCTTCCGGGTCGCGGTGGGTGGTCACGCGCCCTTTCGGCTTGTGATAGCGCCATGTGCGCGTCGGCTGGCGACCGGGCAGCGGCTTGCCATCCACGCTCACGCGAGCATCCGGCCCGACATCCAGCGCGGCGCTGTCCAGCACGCGCCCATCAACCGCCACGCGGCCCTGCGCGATCAAGCGCTCGGCCTCGCGCCGCGAGCACACGCCCGCCTGCGCGATCCGCTTGGCGATCCGCATGGTGTCATCCGGCGATTTCGCGGATGTGTGACCTGCCATCAATTCGACCCATATTGCCGCCACGGTCTCGGGTTGTAAGCCTGCGGCCGCGCAAGTTTACATGATGAAAACGCCAGATGGGGGCGAGTTATGCGGCGCGATGATATTGTCAAAGCCGTGGATACCTTGCGCGACGCCTTGCAGGCCGCGCGCATCCGCGAATTGCTGCGCTTGAACAGAAACGGCGAAGCCGAAGGCGTCAACCGGACCCAGAAAGTGCTTCTCGCCTATAGCGTCTTTACCAGACACTATCAGGAGTTCAAGGAGCAGGAAAAGGAGTTGATGGCCTATTTCGGCCTCTCGCCGCTGCTCGACATCAATTTCTGGTCGGGACTGCTGGACGGGGAACAGGGCGCGTCGCGCAAGATACTCGCGGATCTGGACGTGGGGGCGTACAATGTTATCTACGTCATGCCGCGCCTGCGTGACCTGCTGATCCGCGAGAGCGAATCGGAAGAGCTGACCATCGCCGACAGCGCCGGGACGGATACGCGGATGCGCCGTTTGCGCATTCTGCTGGCGGAGAGCCCGCGCGCATTGACTGATCCTCAGGTGCTGGTCGGCGTGATCCGCTCAGTTGAGGACATTTATGATGCGCTCAGCACGCTGCGGCGCAACGAAAGCATCTGGCTGGTGATCGGCGCGATGGATGCCGGAGACGCCAAGTCGATCGACTTTTTCGGGGCGAGCGATGTGGTCGAAGAAATTCAGACGCTGATCCTTGATGTCTGGGACCGGCTGAAATATTCGACGCAGGAAAATTATCGCTATCAGATCGAGGTTGCGCTGATGGCGGCTGGTTTCGTCGGCGCGGTGAACGAATCACGCCAGGCCGACGCGATCAGCGAGGAAGAGGGGCAGCGGATCACCCGCCGGGTCGCCAAGGCCATCGAGGCGTTGTTCAAGGCGGGCGCTTACACGCCTGAAATGGATGAGCCGCGCGATGTGCGCGCGAGCAGCGTGCTTGCGCCCAAGCGTGAGATGCTGGAGTACAAGGCTGAAGAACGCCCAAAGGCCGTATCTGATGACCGGCGCGGCGAAGAGTATGCGCCTGAGAAGATGGAGCCAATGATGCGCGGGCACGATGCCCTGCTGCGCGAGCTGGGCGGGGACCAAAAGGCCCGCGCGGAGGAGTCCCAGCCCGGTGCCAAGCCGCGAAGCGAGGAGAAGCCCGCGTCCGCGCCGGCCAATGGCGACGCCAGCAAGGCCACGGCGGCAAAATGACGTGGCGCGCGTGGGCCGCGCCAAAGTGAGACGCCATGTCCGACCCGCGCGAGGACAGCCCCATGGAGCGGGCCTTTGCCGAGGCAAAGGCGGCGGCCGAGCGCGGCGAAGTGCCGGTTGGCGCGGTTATCGTGTGCCCAGATCACGGGATCGTGGCGAGTGCGGGCAACCGCACGCTGGAATGGCGCGATCCGACAGCCCATGCCGAGTTGATCGCGATCCGCGAGGCGTGCCGCCAGCTCGGCAGTGAGCGCCTGCCCGGCTGCGATCTTTACGTGACGCTGGAGCCCTGCACCATGTGCGCTGCGGCGATTTCATTCGCGCGGCTGCGCCGGCTTTATTTCGCGGCCTCCGACCCGAAAGCCGGGGCGGTGGAAAACGGCGTCGCTTTCTTCGCGCAGCCAACCTGCCACAACGCGCCGGAGGTTTACGGCGGCATCGACGAAACGCGCGCCCGCGAGCTGATGCAGGAGTTTTTCAGGCGCTTGCGCGGGTGAGGTAGGTGTCCAGCCCCTGCTTGACCTCGTCTCGGATAACCTGGCAGTCGTCCAGGATTTCGTCGACCTTGAAGAAGTCCAGAACGCGGTACTGGCGCACCTTCGGCCGGATCAGCAGATCGGGCGCGCCGGCTTGAAGCTTCGCTGTCAGGATCGAGTTGATCGTGATCTGGGTGCTGCCCAGTACGGCCTCCAGCGCTGAGGGCATTTCGGTGCCGCCCTCTTCCGGGCCGGTGCTGACGTCGATGGCCACGGTGAAAGCGGACGTCTCGGGCAGCGTGTCAAACGGCAGCGGATTAACAAAACCGCCGTCGATCAGGATGCGCCCGCCAATCTCGACAGGTTTCAGCAGTCCGGGCAGCGCCGCGCTGGCCGCGATCCCGGTCATGACCTCGCCGCTGTCGATGACGAATTCGCTCTGTCGATAGAAATCCGTGGCCATCACCTTCAGCGGAAGTTGCAAGTCGTCGAAGTCGCAGTCCACCTGCTCGGGCATCAGCGCGCGCAGCAGCACGACCGGATCGAACATGGCCGGGCGGCGCGGCGTCCACAGCGCGAACAGCTTGCCGTTCTTGTCGCCGAGGATGCGCCGGATCACGCGCGTGCGGTTGGAGAATAGTGAAATGCAGTATTCACGAATGTCGCCACCACTCATGCCGGAGCAGTAGGCCGCGCCGAGGATCGCGCCGATGCTGGTGCCCACGATCACGTCCGGGCGCACGCCTAGCTCGTCAAACGCTTCGAGCACGAGGATATGGGCCAGCCCGCGCGCGCCGCCGCCGCCCAGCGCCAGGCCGATGTTGGACGGTGTGCGGTGCTGTGTCTTTGGAGGTGTTGCCGCCGGAAGCACCGACGCGCCCGCGCCGTCCGAGCGTTCCGGATTGTCAGCCATGCGCCCCGTCCTTGTCCGGGTTGGCGGTAGCGTCTCTCTCGCGCGCCACGTCGCGCCAGCCGATGTCGCTGCGGTAAAAGCCTTGCGGCCAGTCGATCCGCGCGGCGGCTTCGTATGCGCGCGCCTGTGCTTCGCTGACGCTCTTGCCGAGTGCCGTCACGCTGAGCACGCGACCGCCCGCCGCGATCAACTGTCCGCGCTCGCGTTTCGTTCCAGCATGAAACACCTGCACGTCGTTCATGTCTGCGGCTTCGTCCACGCCACTGATCACGCTGCCTTTCTCGTAAGCGCCGGGATAGCCGCGCGTGGCCATCACGACGCTCAGCGCCGTCTCGCCCCGCCACGCAAGCTCCATGCCGTCCAGAGCGCCGTCGCAGGCCGCGACCAGCACCGGCAGCAGGTCGGTTTCGAGCCGCATCATCAGCACCTGCGCCTCTGGGTCGCCGAAACGCACATTGTACTCGATCAGCTTCGCTCCGTCCGGGCCAATCATCAGGCCGGCATAGAGCACGCCGCGATAAGGCGTGCCGCGCGCGGCCATGGCCTCGACGGTCGGCGTGATGATCTCGTCCATCACCCGCTCGCACATCCCTCGCGTCATGATCCGCGCGGGCGAATACGCGCCCATGCCGCCGGTGTTGGGGCCGGTGTCGCCGTCAAAGGCGCGCTTGTGATCCTGCGCGGGGGCGAGCGGCAGCACCGTCCGGCCGTCGCAGATCGCGAAAAAGCTGGCTTCCTCGCCTTCCAGGCAGTCCTCGATCACGACCTCCGCGCCGGCATCACTGAATGCGCCGGAAAAGCATGCGTCTATGGCGGCTTCGGCTTCCGCGCGGGTCTGTGCGACCGTCACGCCCTTGCCGTCGGCCAGCCCGTCCGCCTTGATGACGGCGGGCAAATCCCGCCCGGCCATGTGCGCGCGGGCGGCGTCGGCGCTATCAAACACCGCATAGCCGGCGGTCGGGATGCCCGCCTCGGCGCACAGATCCTTGGTGAAGCGTTTTGAGCCTTCGAGCTGCGCGGCGGC
>CAYFVF010000189.1:0-3940 GCA_964346335.1 uncultured Hyphomicrobiaceae bacterium | reverse complement strand
TGGAAGACCGGCAATGCGCCATCCACTGGGAGATGATCCCGAGTTTTGCCGAACGCTTCCCCGACGTGAATGTCAAGTCGAGCCTGTTCGAGGTCGATAACGACATTTTCACCTGCGCCGGGGGCACCGTGGCGCTGGACATGATGCTGTATTTCATAGGGCTGCGCTTTGGCGCGGAAATGGCGGAAAAGGTCTGCGAAGTCTGCCTGATGGACCGGGTTCGCCCCGCACATGACCGTCAGCGCCTGCCGATCGGCTCACGGCTGGGCATCCAGAACCCGCGCCTTTTGATGATTATCGAGATCATGGAGGCCAATATCGCCGAGCCGGTCTCGCTCGCCCAGATTTCCCAGTCCACCGGCATCTCGCGCCGGCATATCGAGCGGCTGTTCCGGCATCACCTTGGGCGCTCGCCCGCGCGGTACTACCTCGAAGTGCGCCTTGAGCGCGCCAAACGCCTTTTGCGCCACTCCAATCTGCCGATCATCGAGGTGGCGGTGGCGTCGGGCTTCGTCTCCGCCTCACATTTCTCCAAGCGCTACCGCGAATATTTCGGCCGCTCGCCGCAAATGGACCGCAACCTGCCCGATCTCGGCGGCGGCGAGCGCGACAAGCCGGACACCCAGTCCGAACTGGCCTGAGCCGCGGGCCGTGCGCCCGCGACACGACGGTGCTGCAATGTGGCGCTGTCATCCCGGCGTGCATTGCGCTAAATCAATAAATGCCTACGTCCAACAAGGATTAACCGCAATTCGAGCAGGCGGAGCCGGTATCTTGCGATATGATTATGTCTTTGCCGGCGGCGGCCTGGCCAACACGTTGGCCGCCTATCGCCTGCGCCAGGCCAACCCGAACCTGCAGATTGCCATTATCGAGCGCGCGCCGCGTATCGGCGGCAATCATACCTGGTCGTTCCACGGCACTGACCTGACACCGGCGCAGCATCAATGGCTCCAGCCGTTCATTGCGCACAATTGGCCGCGGCAGGAGGTGCGCTTTCCCGGCTATCGGCGTGAACTGCGCACATCCTATCATTCCGCGACATCGGACAAGCTGGCGGCCGTGGCCGCGCGGACCTTCGGCGACAACTTCCTGCTGGAGCGCGACGTCGAGGCGATCAACCACGACGGCGTGACGCTGGCCGGTGGCGAGACCATCGAAGCGGCCTGCGTCATCGACGGGCGCGGCGCGCGCGGCGACGACAACCTGACGCTCGGCTATCAGAAATTCGTCGGCAAGGAGGTTCGCTGCGCCCGCCCGCATGGTCAGAGCGTGCCGATCATCATGGATGCGACTGTGCCCCAGCAGGACGGCTATCGGTTCATCTACACCTTGCCCATGGACGAAACCCGCATCCTTGTCGAAGACACCTACTACAGCGACGGCCCGGAGCTCGACGACCAAATGGTCGGCACGGAGGTCGATGCCTACGCCCAGCGCCGCGGCTTTCAGATCGCTGAAGTCGTGCGCGAGGAACGCGGCATCCTGCCCATCGTGCTCACTGGCGACATTAATGGCTTCTGGGCTTCGTCAGGCGGTATCCCGCGCTCTGGAATGCGCGCGGCGCTGTTCCATCCGACGACCGGATACTCGCTGCCCGACGCGGTCCGCTTCGCCGACCTGCTGGCCACACGCCAGCCTGGGACCACCGCCGAGGCCCATGCGCTGGCCAAACGCTACTCGATTACCACCTGGCGGCAGCGCAACTTCTTCCGTGTGCTCAACCGCTTCTTGTTCTTCGCCGCGGAGCCGGACAAGCGCGCCGGCGTGATGGAACGTTTCTATACCCTGCCCGAGCCGCTGATCGAGCGGTTTTACGCATGCCGCCTGAAGCCAAGGGACAAGGCGCGGATCCTGATTGGCCGCCCGCCCGTACCGATTTCGCGCGCGCTTCAAAATATCTGGGTCAACCACCCGGTGACCGCGAAAAACGCATAATCCGCGCGCACACAACAATATCTTCCCGCGCGCAAATAACCGCATGAACCGAATGCCCCAAGATCATTCTGGACACGATCATATCGTCATCGACAGCAAGCGGCGTATCGAGCGAGGCTCGAAAAGCTTTGCTGCGGCGGCCAAACTGTTCCCGCGCGCGACCCGCCACGACGCATACATGCTGTATGCCTGGTGCCGCTATTGCGATGACGTGGTCGACGGACAGGATTTCGGCTTTCGCGCCCACGATTCCGGGCCCGGCGGATGCGCCATGCGCCTGGCGGGCTTGCGCGACAAAACAGAGCGCGCGCTTGCCGGCGAGGCGCAGGAGCCGGTGTTTGAAGCGCTCGCGCGCGTATCGGCAAAACACGAGATCCCCGCGCGCCACCCCTTGGAGCTTCTCGACGGCTTCGCCATGGATGTCGAGGGCCGGCACTACGAGACCATCGAGGATACGCTGGATTACTGCTATCACGTTGCCGGCGTCGTCGGGGTGATGATGGCCATGATCATGGGCGTGCGCGATCAGGCCACGCTCTTGCGCGCCTGCGATCTGGGTCTTGGCTTCCAGCTCACCAACATTGCCCGCGACGTGATCGAGGACGCGCGGGACGGCCGGGTCTATCTTCCCGCGCAATGGCTCAGACAGGCAGGCGTTCCCGCCGACCGGGTGGCCGACCCGGCATATCGCGAACAGGTGGCCGATGTTGTCGCCCGCATGCTCGATCTGGCGGATCATTATTACGTCTCGGCGCTCCAGGGGATTGCGCAACTGCCTCTGCGCTCGGCGTGGACGATTGCAGCCGCCAGCCGCATTTATCGCGCCATCGGGCGGGAAGTGCAGGCGCGCGGATCACGTGCCTGGGATGATCGTGTGAGCACGAGCGGGGCGCGCAAGCTCGGCAGCCTCAGTCTCGGCGGTCTGGATGCGCTCGGCGTGCATACGCTGGCGGCGATCCGCCCGGTGCGCCCGCGAGGCGAACTCTGGACCAAGCCCAGCCTCGTCGAACGCGACGAGCGCGTCTAAACCACGCCCTCACGCCGCAGCGCGTCGTGCGCCTTTGGCAGCCGCCACCACGGCAGATATGGAAACAGGTGGTGCTCGTGGTGATAGCCGAAATGAAAGCAGGTCAGCAGGGACAGCCAGTGCGGATAGTCGTTGGTGCGGCTGTTATGGGTGTCGGCAAACGGCTCGCGGCCAGGCTGGTGCGGGCGATACGTCCCGAAATAGAAAAGCTGCAGTGATGACACGATCGCCGGCAGCGCCCAGAACACCCATACATTGATGAGCGGCGCGCCCAGCAGCAGCACGTAGACGAGCACGACCGCGAAAATGATCGCCAGTTCGCGGCCCGAAAAATACTCCCGGAAGAAATCGACGTACCACGCCCAGAAGGAATGCGGATCGTCCTCGTGAAAGTCGGGGTCGTGTTCGGTCCCGGCGTGGCGGTGGTGGTCCCTGTGCTTGGCCTTCAGCGCGTCGAAATCAAAGCCGGCATAGAGAAACAGGCAGATCCGCCCGAACCAGCGGTTGACGCCGGGGCGACCAGGCGCGAGCGTGCCGTGCATGCAGTCATGCGCGATGATGAAAATACCGACATAAAGCCAGCACAGCACGGCGACGAGCGCTACCGTGATCAGCGGGTTGAGCGTTGCGAGGTCGACGAAGAACACCGCGTAGACATGCAGGCCCAGCCACGCGAGCATCACGGCCAGCGCCAGACCCACGCCGATCACCGTGGTGCGCGTCTTGTCCGCGCCGGCCAACCCCTCGCGGACCTGCGCTATAACCTGTTCCATCTATCGTTTCTCCATCCGCTTCAGGCCGCATGACGATGCGCCAGAAAATTCGCCGCGATCAAGCCGATCGCGCCCGTCGCCGCCAGCGCGAACCATGGCAAGGCGATCGCACCGAACCCGCCCGCGCGCCAGAAAATCTCGGTATACGCTTCCAACGCCCAGGTATTCGGCGTCAACCAGCCAAGGTCCTGTATCCATTGCG
>CAYFVF010000188.1:0-3943 GCA_964346335.1 uncultured Hyphomicrobiaceae bacterium | reverse complement strand
CCGGCATCGTGGCGGCGGCACGGCTCGGCGCGGGGACAATCGCCGGCGCCGATTTGACTGACGTGCCAGCGCCGGACCGTTTCCTAGCTGGCGGCGGCGGCTCCGTGCGGGGCTATGCCTTTCGCAGCGTTGGGACCATGCGCGGCAACGATCGGATTGGCGGGCTCAGCAATATTGAAGTATCCGGCGAGTTGCGCATACGGGTCAGCGATTCCTTTGGCGTGGTTCCATTCCTCGACGCAGCTTTCGTGAGCAGCGACAGCCTTTTCGCTGGCGACAGCGAGACCGTCGCGGGGGTTGGCCTGGGCCTGCGCTATTACTCGGCTATCGGTCCGATCAGGCTTGACGTAGCGACACCCTTGGACCGTCTGGATCAGGACGATCCTGAAGTCGTTGTTTATGTCGGTCTTGGGCAGGCATTTTGATGAGACGCGCCGCCAAATTTGTAGCCCGGTTGCTCGCTGGCGCCGCGGGCCTGTTTCTCGCTGGCGCCTTGTTTCTGACGGCGACGGGCCCCGGTCAGCAGACGCTGTTGGGATGGGCGAGTTGGACGCTATCGTCCGAGGCACTCACGGTTGAAACGGGGGAGCTTTCAGGCTCGCTCTTCGGCGAGGGCCAACTCAGCTATGTGACCATCTCCGACGCCGGCGGCGTGCTGGCGAAACTGGAACAGGTGCGCTTCGCGTGGTCGCCATTCGACCTGTTCGAGAAGCGCGTCACCATCGAAGCCGTGAGCGCGGAGCGCGCCGGCCTGCGGCGCCTGCCCGCGCGCCAGCAAACCGCCGCGGACTTGACCGGCGGTCCGGGTTTGGGCAAGCTGCGATGGTTCACGTCTGAAATTCTTCCGATTCCGTTCGCCATTGACCGCCTCCACATCACCGAAGCGGTCGTCTCCGAGGCCGTGCTCGGCGCGCCCGCCCGGTTGTCAATTCGCGGGCATGTCGATGCAAGAAACCCGCAAGACGCGTTAGGCGCATCGCTCAACATGCGGGATTTGGACCGTGCGAGCTTCGCCACGGCCGAGGTGGAATATCGCGCCAATGACGGTGAACTCCACGTCGCCGCCAGCGCCGAGGAGAAAGCCGGCGGCGTGCTCAGCACATTGCTGGACATCGAGAACAGTCGTGATCTCAGGCTTGAACTCAAGGGAGACGGCGTTTGGGCGCGTTGGCGCGGGGACTGGCAGGCCTCCGTGAATGACGATCGGTTGGCCGGTGGCAACCTCGTCTTTTCCGGCGCAAAGGACAAGCTGTCCGTGGAAATAGACGCCGATGGCGAGATTGGCCGCTTCCTGCCAGCGCCGTATGCCAGCGTCTTGGCCGGCAAGAGCAGCCTTGATCTGAAGGCCGATTATCTCGGCCAGCAGAAAATCCGGCTCCACACACTGGCGCTCGAGGCGCCGCATATCAGGGCGCGGGCCGATGGCGTGGCGGATTTCGCCAACTACGCCATTTCGGGCAATGGCCAGATCAGGCTACGCAAAGGACCGGAGGGCGAGCCAGTCTCGATTGCGCTGAACAATGAAACAAACCTGTACATCGATAGCGCCGAGATCGTCTTCGACACGTTGGACGGCAACGCCGAACCCGTGCTTGAAGCCGAGGTCAAAGCCGCCGGGCTGTCAATAAACGGAACGTCGATCGAAAGCGTCTCTGCGAAAAGCCGCATCAGCCACGTCGACACACACCCCCGAATTAGGCTTTCTCAATTCGCCGTGCGCCACCCACGCGCACAAGTGCGCCAGCAGGGCACGGCCCGACTTCAAAAATCGGGGCGAACCTACTCGCTCGAAGGACTCGTGCTTGAAAGCGGCAAGGGCCGATTGACCGCGGACGCCATCATTGATGACACGCTTGCCGGCAAGATCATGCTGTCCGCTATGCCCCTGAGCCTCACCGAGATATTTGCGCCCGACCTTGCCCTCGGCGGGACGCTCGACGGACAGATCTCCTTTGCAGGTAACACGGATGAACCGCAAGCGGATTACAACCTGACTTTCCGCGGTGTCTCAGAGCCCGAATTGATCCCGCTGGACTCTGCCAAGTTTGATCTGTCCGCCACGGGACAGTTGACCGCCGCGTCACTGAGTGTGGCCGCTCAGGCCAGCGGCCCCGACGGAATGGCCTTCAACGCCGAGGGCGTGATCAATGATCCGGGCGGGACGAACAAACTTGACCTGACAGCGAGTGGCAGCGCGCCGATTGGCCTGGCCAACAGCTTTCTGGCTAAGCGCGGAACGCGGATCGAAGGCAAGGCGCTTGTCGATCTCTCATTGTCCGGCGAGGCTAACGCCCCGGTGATTGTTGGATCGGTCTCGGCCCAAGATGCGACAATCAACGATCCATCCACGGGGATTTCGCTCGTTGATACAAGCGTCGCCGCCCGCCTGTTCGACGGGAAACTCCGCGTCACCAAGCTGAACGCACGCTCCAGGAAGGGCGGGACGGTCGAAGCCTCCGGCACGCTGGATATATCGGCACCCGGCAAACAGCTGCCCGCTTCCTTCACGCTTTCGGCGGAAGATTTCAAATTCAGTGATGGGCGCATCGTCGCCGGACAGGCGAGAAGCCGCCTCAGCCTGGAAGGCGATCTTCGGGACGAGGTGGGGTTATCCGGCACTGTCGACATCGCCCGGCTGGATGTGCGCATTCCGCAAGCGCTTCCTGCGAGCGTCACCGCACTCGAACTCAAGCACGAGAATGCACCCGACCATATCGAGGCGGCGGCAGGCAAACCCGAGGAGCAGGAAGAAGACGGACTCACCACCAAGGTCCGGCTATCGCTCGACGTTCGCTCCGCCAACCGGATCTTCGTGACCGGGCGTGGCCTCGACGCTCAGCTCGGCGGGCAACTCCAGCTTTCAGGGTCGGCCGACGACCCCAGCGCTATCGGTGAATTCACGCTCGAACGCGGCACAATGGCGGTGCTCGGACGTTCGCTCGACATCACGAGCGGGACGCTGGATTTCAGCGGGAATCTCGACCCGCGACTGAACTTCGAGGCGGTCACGGAAGTGGATGACACGACAATCACGATCGCCGTGACAGGCAACGCCTCCGAGCCGCAGTTCGGCTTTTCATCGCAGCCGGAATTGCCGGAGGACGAAATCCTTGCGCTGCTGCTGTTCAACAGGTCCTTCTCGGAACTGACGCCGGCCCAGCTCGTGCAACTCGCCGCCCAGGTGAGCGCGTTGGGCGGTCTGACAGGTGGCGCGGGTGTGTTCGAAAAATTGCGATCGAGCCTCGGCGTCGACCGGCTGGATGTTACGACAACGGAGGAGGGAGAGCTTGCCGTAACAGCCGGAAGCGCCGTGAACGATAATATTTTTGTTGGCGTTGAACAGGGGACTAGCGGCGAGTCCAGCCGGGTCAAGATCGATCTGGATGTGACGGAAAACGTCAAGATACGCGGTGAAGCCGGTGCCGATGGTGACAGCAAACTTGGCGTCGGTTTCGAGTGGGAATACTGATCCAGCCCGATCTGCTGGTGAACTCCGGGCCGCCAAGCTGACCGCCTCAGCATCCAAAAAGGCCGCCGGCTTTCACGACATGACCGGGGAATAGCAAACGATCTGCTCCGGCGAGGAACGCTCAGCTGGCAATACCCGCCGCTGAAATCAGCGCCGGGATCTGCTTCTTGACTTTGAAAAAGCCCTTCGTCGCGTGCGGCCAGGCGGCGACATCCCATTCGCGCCGCAGCTCGATGAGCGTGACGCCTGCTGCGGCGAGCGGCTCGCGCGCTGCTGCCAGCCGTTCTGCCACGGGACCGACCGGCGCATAGGCGGTCATGATCGCATCGAGGCCGTCAGCGCGCGCCCAGTCCAGCAGCATTTCGCTCCAGTCCGCGCCGCTCGCTTGCGTCGCCGTCACACCTTCGATCTCATGCGCCATTGCCAGCCCGTCAGCCACCGCGCCCTGCGTGAAATTCACCACGGACTCGGCAA
>CAYFVF010000187.1:0-3945 GCA_964346335.1 uncultured Hyphomicrobiaceae bacterium | reverse complement strand
TCCTCGTAGCGGTTGCGCCCCATCGCCAGCACATAGCCGCGATCCGAAACCGCCAGCGCCTGCTTGGCGTTCTGCTCCACCATCAGGATGCCGATGCCCAAGGCGTTGATCTGCTTCACCTGCTCGAACACCTGGTCCATGAACAGCGGCGACAGGCCCGCCGTCGGCTCGTCCAGCATCAACAGCTTCGGCTCAACCATCAGCGCGCGGCCCATCGCCACCATCTGCCGCTCACCACCCGACATCTGCCAGACCGGCTGCGAGCGCCGCTCGCGCAGGCGCGGGAACAGCGTGAAGATGTTTTCGAGCTGGCCGCTGTAGTCGTCGCTGCGCAGGAACGCGCCCATCTCCAGGTTTTCCGTGACGCTCATGGAGGTGAAGACGTTGTGTTCCTGCGGGACGTAGGAGATGCCGATCCGCGCGGCGTTCTCGGGCGCGATGCCGGTAATGTCCTTGCCGTTGAAACGAACAGTGCCCGAGCGGATCGTGACCAGCCCGGCCAGCGCCTTGATGAAGGTGGACTTGCCCGCGCCGTTGGCCCCGACGACGGTGACGATCTCGCCGGGCTCGACGCGCAAGCTCACCCCGTTCAGGATGTCTGCGCCGCCATAGCCGCCATAGATGTCGCTTGCCGCCAGCAGGCTCACGCCGCACCCTCCTGAAAGCCTAAACCGCCGCGCTGTGGCCGAGATAGGCTTCGCGCACCGCCTCGTTCGCGCGGACTTCCGCCATCGTGCCGCGCGCCAGCACCGTCCCTTGCGCCATGACGATCACCGGGTCGCACAACTCGGCCACCACGTCCATGTCGTGCTCGATCAGGCAAAAGGTGTAGCCGCGCTCGCGGTTCAGCCGCCGGATCGTGTCGGTAATGTGCGACAGCAGCGTGCGGTTCACGCCCGCGCCCGGCTCATCGAGCAGCACGACCTTCGCGTCCGTCATCATCGCACGTCCGATATCGAGCAGCTTCTTTTGCCCGCCGGACAGCCGCCCCGCCAGCTCATCGGCCAGCGGCGCAAGCTGAAGGAAGTCGAGCACGTCATCCACCTTGTCGGCGATCTCACGCTCTTGCGCGCGCACAGCACCCCAGCGCAGCCAGGACGTTGCCAGGCTCTCCCCCTTCTGGTCCTCCGGCACAACCATGAGGTTCTCGCGCACGCTCATGCGGCTGAACTCGTGCGGAATCTGGAAGGTGCGGATCAGCCCCAGGTGAAACAGCCTGTGCGGCGGAATGCCGGAAATGTCGCGCCCGTCAAGCAGGATGCGCCCCGAGTCCGCGCGGATGAAGCCGGCGATAATGCCGAAGAGCGTGGATTTTCCCGCGCCGTTCGGGCCGATCAGGCCGGTGATCGTGCCTTCGCCCACCTCCAGCGAACAGTCCGAGATGGCTTTCAGCCCTCCGAACGATTTGGACACGTTCTCGACAACAATCACCGGGTCGCCCTTAACCTTTTGCTCACTCACACGTCGCACAGCGCTGCCGTCGTTCGCGGCCTCGCAACACGCCAAGGTTCAATATGAAAAAAGGCTTTATGTCCATGCCACATTCGCCCATGCACCCCGTCGCGGCGGTACGAGAGCGGGCTGGCGCTGGGTCAAGCGAGGCAAGCCTCGAAACGGCGCGCTGGCCCTGGGGCGTCACGCGAAAGGCGTCCCAATATGATCCAGCGGGTGTCTGGTTGCCGCCCACGCACCATGTTAACGTCTGCTCGCAGCTTGACCCGATGGGGTAAACCAAGGGAGGTGAAAGCATGACGAAACGTTTCGTTCAGGCGATGGCGGCAGCCATCTTTGGCGCGGCCACGGCCGTCGCCCCGGCCCAGGCCGAACCTCTGAAGATCGGCGCGTTGATGCCAATGACAGGCGATTTGCAGGCCTATGGCGAAGCCGATCTGAAGGGTGTCGAATTCGCGGTGGAGCAGATCAACGCGGCAGGCGGCGTCAACGGCGAGCCGATCGAGATGATGGTGGCCGACACCCAGACCACGCCACAGGCCGGCGTGGACGCCGCGCAGAAGCTCATCAATATTGACAGCGTTGACGCGATCGTCGGCGCGCTGTCGTCCGGCGTGACCATCCCCGTCGCGCGGACCGTGACGAGCCGCGAGGGCGTCCCGCAGATCTCCAACGCATCGACGTCGCCGACCATCACGGGACTGGACGACGATGACTTTCTGTTCCGCACCGTGCCCTCTGACGCGTTTCAGGGCGTTGCGCTGGCAAACCTCGTGAGCGGCAAGGGCTTGTCGTCGGTCGGCGTGCTTTATGTCAATAACGCCTACGGCCAGGGGCTGGCGGATGCATTCAGCGAGGCCTTCTCGGGCGAGGTCACCGAGGCGATCGCGTTTGAACAGGGCCAGGCATCCTATCGCGGTGAACTCCAGCAGGCCGCCAGCGGCGGCGCTGAAGCGCTGGTCCTGATCGGCTACCCGGAAAGCGGCGGCGTGATCCTGCGCCAATCCCTGGAAGGCGGATTTTTCACGCGCTTCGTATTCACCGACGGCATGAAGGCGCCTGAAATCATCGAGCGCATCGGCGCGCAATACCTCAACGGCGCTTTCGGCACGGTGCCGCAGTCGGCCGATACCGAAGGACTGCGGGTGTTCCGGGAAGCGTACACCGCCGCATATGGCGAGCTTCCGGGCAAGCCGTATTACGACACGGCATACGACGCCGCTTTTGCGATCGCGCTGGCGGCGCAAAAAGCCGGCTCGAACGACTCCGGAGCGATCCGCGACAACCTGCGCGCGGTCGCGAACCCGCCGGGCGAGACCGTCTTTCCGGGCGAATGGGAAAAGGCCATGAAGCTGATCGCCGATGGGCAGGACATCAACTACGAAGGCGCGTCCGGCTCGGTCGATTTCGACGACAATGGCGACGTCCCCGGTACGATCGGCCACTGGGAAATCCAGGATGGCGAGATCGTGGATGTGAAGCTGATCCAGTAGACAAGTGCGGGCGGGGTGTTCGCACCCCGCCCCTCGCTATTTTCCCAAAAAGAAGCCCGCGCCGATGCCTGTCGGCGCGAGCACCGCCGCCGCCCAGACAAACGCCGACGCCAGGCTCGCCAGCGCAAACGGCACAAGCGGCATCCGGCAAATCCCCGCCACAGGCTGCGTGAACGAGCGCAGTGGCCCCATGAACCGCGCGAGGAACATGCTCGCCCAGCCCCCCTGCGCGAAGACTAACCGGCCCCGCGCGACGGTTCGCCGGTTCTGGTAAAACGGCCAGCCGTCTTTCAATTCGCGGTAGCTGAACCGCCCAAGCCCGTAGGACACGCCGTCGCCCAGCGCGGCACCCAGGCCAGCCGCGATCCACAGGCTCGCGATACCCACCCGACTTGCGCCCAACAGCGTCGAGGACGCCAGCAGGATGATCGTGCTCGGCACGAACAGCGACACGACGATGACGGACTCTGCCATGCAGATCACGAACGCGATCGGCGGCAGATACACTTCACGGTCGCGCACGAAATCGAGCACGGTCTCCCATATGCCTGACACCCTGCATGCTCCATAGCCGTTGGTTCGCCAGGACCATGACGCGAAGGCATGTACCGGCTATGACGTTCGGGTACCGCTCACCAGCCTTGGCTGCCCGGCGAGCCCTTGATCGGCCCGGCGAGACTGTTGGTGGCCCAGCCGCCGTAATAGCCGCCGGGCTGGCTCTCTGCGCGCTCCTCGCCGACATAGCAGTCCAGCTCCTGCGGGTAGAAGGCATACCAGCCGAGCAGATCGCGGAACTCGGGATAGGCTTGGCGCAGCACCCAGCCGGCGCGCTGGACGCCGTCAGCCGCCAACTCCTCGGAAATGCCCTTCCACTCGCAGTGAAAGCTGTCGCCGGTGGGTTGCAGCAGGTCGGTGTTCACGTCATCCGGCGGGAAGTAGAAGGTCGGGGCGCCGGCCGTTTCCAGCACGCGCATGCCGCGCGCCGTATTCGCCAGTTCCG
>CAYFVF010000186.1:0-3966 GCA_964346335.1 uncultured Hyphomicrobiaceae bacterium | reverse complement strand
CCGATCCCGGCCCAGCCGATCGACCCGCCCACGCTGTCCATGACGTTTCGCATCAATGACGGTCCGTTTGCCGGGCAGGACGGCAAGAAGGTGCAAAGCCGTGTGATCCGCGAACGGTTGTTCAAGGAAGCCGAGGGTAATGTCGCGCTAAAGATCGAGGAAACTGCCGACAAGGATGCGTTCCAGGTGTCGGGGCGCGGCGAGTTGCAGCTTGCCATCCTGATCGAGACGATGCGCCGCGAGGGCTTCGAGCTGACCGTTTCGCGCCCGCGCGTCGTCTTCCAGACCGACCCGGACACCGGCAAACGGCTGGAGCCGATCGAGGAAGCGATCATCGACGTGGACGAGGAATATGCCGGCACGGTCGTGCAGAAGTTGTCCGAACGGCGCGGCGACCTGATCGAGATGCGCCCGTCCGGCGGCGGACGGCAGCGGCTGGTTCTGCATGTGCCCACGCGCGGGCTGATCGGCTACCAGGGGGAACTGCTCTCGGACACGCGCGGGACGGCCATCATGAACCGCATATTCCACGGTTACGCCCCTTATCGCGGCGAGATACAGGGGCGGCGCACTGGGGTGCTGATTTCCAATGGTCAGGGCGAGGCGGTCGCCTATGCGCTGTGGAACCTTGAGGACCGCGGGGCGATGATCATCGAGCCGCAGGCGAAGGTGTACCAGGGCATGATCATCGGCGAGCACAATCGCGGCAATGATCTTGAGGTGAACGTGCTCAAGGGCAAGCAACTGACCAATGTGCGCGCGGCCGGCAAGGACGACGCGGTAAAGCTCACCCCGCCGATGAAGATGACGCTGGAGCGCGCGCTCAGCTACATCAACGATGACGAGCTGGTCGAAATCACGCCGGGCGCGATCCGCCTGCGCAAACGCCACCTTGACCCGCATGAGCGCAAGCGTGCCGAACGTGCCGCCGAGTCCGCCGCGTGAAGGTCGCCATGCGCGGCGCGACGACTATTGCCTCGTTGGTGTCCATATCGACTGAGACTCGTTCGCGTTCTCGAATCGACGCAGCGATGAACGCGGAACCCGCGAAGGTCCTCAATCAGCCCAGCAGGTCCACCGAGGTGATACCGATCACCGCGCGCAAGCTGTGCTCCAAGCGCCTGACCTGATCGCTGCTGCTGGCGGCGAACACGGTCTCAACCACCATCTCCGCGCCGTCCTCGCTCAGCACATACAGCGCGCGCGGCATCAGGTCGAGTTTCACCATCGGCTGGATGATCCGCGCCAGGATGTTAGGGTCGGCCTCGGCAGAGATGCGCACAACACTGACGGGCCGGGCTGCCGGCTGCGTCGCGTCTACATGAGGATTAGCGCTGGTTGTGTAAGCCAAGTGTCGCGCCGCTTCAGCCGCGCGCGAAGGTGTCATGTCGGTCATGGGAAAAACGTCCGAATTACGAGAGTGGTTAAAAACCGAAGCGCCAGTATGTTCGGCGCAAATGCCCTACGGCTCCCGGTCCGCAGTTAAGCGGCCGGGCCTTTAAGTCGTAGGGCGCTCGTAATTCGGAACCCGATCATGTTGCGGAACATGCCGACATCCCCGCGCGATGTCAACCGGCTGTGCGCGCCAGAGGTTCCGCTTCCGGCCGCGCGGGGCGCGACAACAGCGACTCGATCGCGTCGTCGATGCTGAGCCGCCCGCTCAACACCGCATCGACAGCGGCGCAAATCGGCATTTCGACATCCTTCTGACGCGCCAGTTCGATAATGGCGCGCGCCGTGTACACCCCCTCGCTGACCGAGCGCCGCGTGCCCAGCACCTCGTCGAGCGTGCGCCCTTTGCCCAGCGCCTTGCCCAGCGACATGTTGCGCGACTTCGTGCTGGAGGAGGTCAGCATCAGATCGCCAAGCCCGGACAGCCCGCTGAGCGTGTCCGGCTGTCCGCCCAATGCAACCCCGAAGCGGCGCAACTCAGCAAAGCCGCGCGTCGTCACGGCCGCGTGGGCGCTTTCGCCCAGCGCGCGCCCGACCACGATGCCCGCCGCGATCGCCAGCACGTTCTTCACCGCTCCGCCAGTTTGCACGCCTGGCAAATCATCGCTCCAGTAGAGGCGGAAATTGCGGTGGCCGAGCGCCTGCGCGAGATCGCGGCCCAGCGCCTCGTCACTCACCGCCAATGTCAGCGCCGTCGGCAAATTGCGCGCAACCTCCGCCGCGAAGCTCGGACCGGAGAGCACCCCGAGCGTGGCGCCCGGCAAGGTGTGGGCGAGGACATCGGTGAGGAACATGCCAGTGTCCTGCTCGAAGCCCTTGGCGCAACAGAGCGCCGGCGTCCCCGCCTTGAAGTAGGGGCCGATTTCCGACGAGATCGCGCGTGTGAACTGGGTCGGCACCGCCATCAGCAGCACATCGCAGGTCGCCATCTCGGCGCTCTTGGCCGTCGCGCGGATTCCGCGATCGAGACTGACGCCGGGCAGGTACACGCGGTTGGTCCGGTGCTCGTTGATCTCCTCGACCGTCTCCAGTTCATAAGCCCACAACAGCACATCGCGGCCAGCGCGCCGGATGGACTGCGCCAGGGCCGTGCCCCACGCGCCGCCGCCCACGATACCGATTTTCTGATACGCCATGTTCCACACCTCCCGCGGTTGTGTCGTCAGGCTTTCACCCCCGCGCCGATCGCTTTCGGCGCATTCGCATCCAGCGGCCATCGCGCCCGCGCCGGGGTATCCAACGGATCGCGCCGCCCCCGCGCCAGCCACAACGCACCCGCCCAGGCCACCATGGCCGCATTATCGGTGCAAAGTGCGACAGGCGGGACGTGGAGCATGAAATCCTCCGCCTGCACGGCGCGCTCCAGGCCATCGCGCAGCACCGCATTCGCCGCGACCCCGCCAGCAACCACGAACCGGTGCGGTGCGCCCGCCCCCATGCGCTCAGCGTAGATTCGCGTGGCCGTGGCCGCGCGATCCGCAACCGTGCGCACCGCGGCGCGCTGAAACGCCGCGCAAATATCCGACACGTCTTGATCGCTCGCTGGCGCGAGCCCGTTCGCCGCCTGGCGCACCGCCGTCTTAAGGCCCGCAAACGAGAAATGCGGCTCGGGGCGCCCGACCATCGGCGTGGGAAAATCGAACCGGCTGGCATCGCCCGTGGCCGCCACGCGCTCGACCGCCGGGCCGCCGGGATACCCCAGGCCGAGCAGCTTCGCGGTCTTGTCGAACGCCTCGCCGAGCGCATCGTCGACCGTCGTGCCGATCCGCTCATATGCACCGACATCGCGCACGATGATGAATTGCGTGTGTCCGCCGGAGACGATCAGCATCAGGTAAGGCGGCGGCACGTTGTCCGTGAGCCCGACCGTCAGCGCGTGCGCTTCCAGATGATTGAGCGCGATCAGCGGCAGATCATGCACCAGCGCGATCGCCTTGGCCGTGGTCAGCCCGACCAGCAACCCGCCCAGCAGCCCCGGCCCGGCCGTCGCGGCAACACCGGACAGGTCCGCCCAGCCCATGCCGGCATCGCTGAGCGCCGCGGCAACCAGCTTGTCAAGCACCTCGACATGGGCGCGCGCGGCGATCTCCGGCACGACGCCGCCAAACGCGGCATGATCTTCGATCTGCGAGCGCACGAGGTTCGACAGGATCTCCCCGCGCCCGTCCGCGCCGAGGCGCACGACCGCCGCGGCCGTTTCATCGCAACTTGTCTCGATTGCGAGCACCGTTTGGCCCGCTATGGGATCAGGGGAGGTCATTTTGATCAGCGTGCCGCTGGCAACGCGGGTTCCAAGCTGGTAAAGGCGTGAGGATAAACAGGACGTGGGTTCGCGCAACAGGAAAATCGAGAGGCTTGGCGAGCCATCTGCATCCTGCGGTCAAGCGGTCGCCGGGCCACAAGATAGACGGAGGAGACGGTTTTGACAGGCGAGAAACCGATACGCATTGGCACCCGGGGCAGCAATCTCGCGCTCAAGCAGGTGTACGAGTTGCGCGAGCGGCTATGCGCCGC
>CAYFVF010000185.1:0-4038 GCA_964346335.1 uncultured Hyphomicrobiaceae bacterium | reverse complement strand
ATCACCGAACGCTTCGAGGCGATCCAGCGCGAATTTCCGGTCGCGGTGAACCTGGGCGCGCATCATGGCGTGTTGTCAGAGGCGCTCAGCGCGATGCCAAGCGTCGGCACGGTCATCAGCGTGGAAGGAAGCGCCGCGCTGCTCAGCAAGTGCCCGCCGCCGCGCGTTTGCGCCGACATGGAGATGCTGCCGTTCGGCGGCGAGCAGGTGGATCTCGTGGCGTCGGCGCTCGCGCTGCACTTCGCGAACGACCTGCCGGGAACGCTGGTGCAGGTCCGCCGCGCGTTGAAGCCGGATGGGCTTTTCATCGCGGCGTTGCTGGGTGGCGCGAGCTTGTACGAGCTGCGCGCCAGCATGATGCGCGCGGAAACCGAGATCACCGGCGGGGCCGCACCGCGGGTCGCACCGATGGCCGATGTCCGCGACTTCGGCGCGCTGTTGCAGCGGGCCGGCTTCAACCTGCCGGTGAGCGACACCGACGTCGTGGAGGTGAGCTACAAGACGCCATTCGCGCTCATGGATGAATTGCGCGGGATGGGCGCGGCCAACGCGCTGCGCGAGCGTTCAAGGCGGCCGCTCCGCCGCGATGTGCTGATGCGCGCGGGCGAGATTTACGCGGAGCACTACGGCACCGGGAACGGCCGCGTCACGGCGACATTCGAGATCATCACGCTGACCGGCTGGGCACCGCATGAGAGCCAGCAGAAACCCCTGCGGCCCGGCTCGGCGGCGTCGCGGCTGGCCGATGCGCTGGGCACCGAGGAGCAAAGCGGCGGGGTCAAGGCCAACCCGGACCCGCTCAAAAAGCCGGATTGAACCCGGAGGCTTCGAGATCGTTGATCAGCTTCGCGGCGGCAGCCTCATCTAGAGGGCGCAATGGCGGGCGCACAGCACGCATCGAAGGCGCCTGGCGGTAATGCGCGAGCACGGCCTTCAGCGCGGGGATCGTTCCAGCTTCGCGAATGACGGCGCGGACCTCCGAGATCGCCGACTGCAGCTTGTCGGCCTCCGATTCCTCCCATTTCGCGTAAAGCTCCGCGATCGCCGGCGCATTGATATTCGCCATGGCCGTGATCGTGCCCGCGGCCTCCGCGCGCCGGTTCTGCAGCAGGAAATCCTCGCTGCCCGAGAACACAGCGAAGCCCGGCACCGCCTTGATAACGGCCTCGGTATAGCCCCAGTCGCCGGACGAGTCCTTGAGGCCCACCACCGTGTCGGGAAAGGCCTCGGCGAGCCGTTTGACCAGCTCGACCGACCAGCCGACCTGCGCCACCGGCGGGATGTGATACAGGTAGATGTGCAACGTCTGGCTGTCGATCCGCTCGATCAGGTCGGACACGTAGGCGAACAACCCGTCATCGCTCACGCCCTTGTAGTAGAACGGCGGCAGCAGCAAGACCCCGGGGCAACCAATCTCCACGGCTTGGCGGGTCAGGCTCACCGTGTCGGCCAGCGCGCACAAGCCGGTGCCGGGCATCAGGTCATCTGGCGAGATACCGCTGTCGACCAGGCCGCGCAGGAGTTGCTTGCGCTCGGTCATGCCCAGCGATGTCGCCTCGCTCGTCGTGCCGAATGGTGCGAGCGCGTCGCAACCATTGTTCAAGAGCCAGTGCGCGTGCTCGTAAAAGCGGTTCTCGTCCACCGCACCGTCGCGCTTGAACGGGGTGATCACCGGCGCAAGCACGCCGCTCATCTGATCGTTGTTGGCCATGTTGGTCCTTGTCGTCAGGGCATCGGGATTTCAGAAGACGGGTTGGGCACGGCATAGCCACGCTTCACCGCTGGGCGTTGAGACAGTGTCACGAACCAGCGCTTGACGTTCGGATAATCGTCCAGGTCGATCGTCTGATAATCGAAGCGCGCGAACCACGGGAAAATCGCCATGTCCGCGATGGTGTAGTCGCCCGCGACGAACTCGTGCTCGGCGAGCTGCCTGTCCAGCACACCGTAAAGCCGCTTGCCTTCGGTCAAATAGCGCTTCTCGGCATACTCGCTCACGCCCGGGTTGAACTTCACGAAATGGTGAACCTGCCCGAGGAACGGGCCGGGGCCGCCCATCTGCCACATCAGCCATTCGACCGTGCGCCATTTCGGCTCGAAGTCCTGCGGCCAGAACTGCCCGGTCTTTTCCGCCAGATACATCAGGATCGCGCCGGATTCCATCAGCGTCAGGCCAGTGTCGTGATCGCGGATCGCCGGGATCTTGTTGTTGGGGCTGACGGCGAGAAACTCGGGCGCGAATTGCTCGTCCGCGCCGATGTTGATGGGGATGGTATTGTAGTCCAGCCCCATCTCTTCCAACGCGATGGAGACCTTGCGTCCGTTTGGCGTGGCCCAAGTGTAAAGGTCGATCATGGCTTCCCCTGAGTGCGTTTGTTGCGCTGGTTATGACACGGCAGCGGGTCCGATGACCAGCCACCTGCGGGGTCATGGCATCAGCCCGGCAAGCTTCATCGCGAAGATCCAGCCCGTGACCGTGAGCGCGCTGAGCACGGTGGTAAAGAACACGGCCGCAGCGGCAAATGGCGCCTGCGCGCGGTATTGCGCGGCGAAGATCGCAAGCATGATGCCCGTCGGCGTCGCCGTGCCGACGACGAAGAACGCGACCATGTCGGCGGGAAAGCCCGTCGCCACCGCAAGCGCCCATGTCACAGCCGGCGCGGCCAGCAGCTTGAGCGCGGCGGTGCTCGCCAGCGGTCCGCGCGCGGTCTCCGTGGTGATAGTGGTGAGCTGCGCGCCGAGCAGGAACAACGCGATCGGCGTGAAGGCATCGCCCATCAGCTTGAGCGGCGTCGCCACCGCAACCGGCAGGCCAATCTCGAAGCCCTTGAGCAGCAGTCCCACGGCGACAGCGGGCAGTACCGGATTGCCGAACAGCAGCTTGCCCACGCCCAGCCCCTCCGGCGCGTTGCGCGCCATCAGCCATATGCCGAGCGTGGAGATCAGCACCATGTGCGTGCTCGTGGCGATGGTCTGGTGCAGCAGGAAGTCCGGCGGGAAGCTCAGCGCGATCAGCGGCAGGCCGTAATTGCCGCTGTTGGCGAAGGCGATCGCGAAGCCGAGCAGATGGCGCATGTCCGCGTCACGCCCAAGCGCCAGGCCCAGCCCGTAGCCCATCGCGTAATGCACTGCGAATTGTAGCAGCATGAACCACGCGGTCGGCCAGACCTCGATCAACGGGATTTCCGCCGATATCAGGAAGTGAACCAGCGCGGCGGGCAGAACCACATAGACGGTCAGGCGCGAGAGCGTATCGAGATCGAAGCCGAGGCGGCGCTGCGATGCCCAGCCCAGCGCGACCAGGACCAGCACCGGCAGCGTAATGCCCGTGAGGATTTCGAGAAAAATCGACAAATTATCTGCCCCCGCGCCAGCGCACGAAAAAGCCCGCCGGATACCCGGCAGGCTTTATGCGATGATCCAGCAGCGCTGGTATGTGGTCAGTCGCCGCCGTCTTCGTCCGCAGCCTTGCCGACCTGAAGCTGGGTATAGCCCTGCTCACCGAGCCGGTCGATGAGGCCAAGTTGCGTTTCCAGCCAGCCGATGTGCCCTTCCTCGTCGTGCACGAGGTCCGTGAACAGATCGCGGCTGACCAGATCACCGGCCTCCTGGCACGCACCCGCGGCCTGCGTGTAGAACTTGCGCGCTGCGTGCTCGTCGCGCAGGTCAGCCTCGAACATGTCCTTAAGCGTTTGCGAGCGGTCCACCTTGTTCATCGAGGTCATGTCCGGGTTGCCCTCCAGGAACAACATCCGCTCGATGAGCTGGTTCGCGTGGCCCAGCTCCTCTTGCATTTCCTCGCTCATTTTCTCGCCAAGCGCCTCAAGCCCCCAGTCCTTCAGCACGTGTGAGTGCAGCAGGTACTGATGCACGGCGGTGAACTCCATCGTCAGCGCTTTTTGAAGATGCTCCAGAACCTTGTCTTCGCCTTTCATGCCGATCTCCATGCGATTGGTTGGTCCCGAACCGCCATATCGTATTACGGTTGCGCGCGCCAGAATGATGCCGAACAATCGTTGACGCAGCGCAAGCGCTGGC
>CAYFVF010000184.1:0-4039 GCA_964346335.1 uncultured Hyphomicrobiaceae bacterium | reverse complement strand
CAGGGCTGGCGCTATCTCAAGCCCGAGGATGCGCCGCCTGACCTGGCCACGGGCGACGCCGATGACATTCCGCCCACGATGCGCGCGGCGCTTGCCGAACTCGCGCTGATTTAGGCCGAATCAAACAGCCGGTTCCTCGATCGGGACGATCGGCACGTTGTCGATCAACCGCGTCTCGCCGAGATAGGCCGCCGCAAAAATCCGGGCCTGGTCAACCACGCGCCCCTCCAGCGGGATCAGCGTGTCATCCGTGCGCACATCGAGGTAGTCGATACGGAAGCCGGCCGCGCGCAGCCGGTTGATACCCATCGCGATCGTGCTCTCGACATCCCGCCCCGCGCCCAGATCGGTCGCCATATCGCTGATGACCTTGTGAAGCTGCGGCGCCACGGCTCTGTCCGCCTCGCTGAGGTAAGCGTTGCGCGACGACATGGCGAGCCCGTCGCCCTCGCGCACAATGGGCCCGCCGATCACCTCGATGGGGAAGTTCAGGTCCTTCACGAGTTGGCGGATAACCAGAAGCTGCTGATAATCCTTCTCGCCGAACACCGCGACATCCGGCAGGCTCTGGAGGAATAGCTTGGTCACGATGGTCGTAACGCCAGCGAAGAAATGCGGGCGCGAGACGCCGCACAGGCACTGGGTCAACTCGGCCACCTCGACGCGCGTGGCGAAGTCATCCGGATATATCTCCAGCACCGATGGCGCATAGACAAGGTCGGTCCCGGCCTTGGAGAGCAGCCGGTTGTCGCCGTGCTCGTCGCGCGGGTAATTATCGTAATCCTCGTCCGGGCCGAACTGCGTCGGGTTGACGAATGTCGAGACGATCACCCGGTCGGCGTTCTTGCGCGCCAGCCGTACCAGCGCCAGATGACCCTCGTGCAGCCCACCCATCGTCGGGACCAGCGCAATCCGGCGCGCCTTGCGCCGCCAGCGGCGAACGGCGTCACGCAGATGGCCCACGGTGCGCGCAGTCGGCATTGTCACGGCAACGGTCGTCCCTGATTACGAACTGTGATTTTCGCTGCGCACCATAGCAGCCGCGCGCAAAAACGAAAGCCGCAACGGCGCGGCGAAACGCGCGAAAGGGACGGAAAACCCTGACACCGCCGCATACGCGCACTATGATAGTCTCAGCAAACGAATTGGAGAGCCAACAGACTGGAGCCTCATGGCGAAGACCAAAACGCCGGACAAGACGGACACCGCAGCGCCAGATCTGGCCAAGGACCGCGCAAACACGCCGGCGACATCCAGCGCCAGCGAAATCGACGCCTTCGTTCAGCATGTGCGCAACATGCCCGCGCGCGGCGAACAGCGCGGACGGCTGATCTTCGGCATGGACGCCACCATGAGCCGCCAGCCGACCTGGGACATGGCGCTGCAACTGCAAGCGGAGATGTTCGACGCGGTCGCGCAGATCGGCGGGCTGGACGTGCAGCTCATCTACTTTCGCGGGTTTGGCGAGTGCCGCGCGTCGAAATGGGTGTCCGACGCCCATGCGCTCAAGCGCCTCATGACGAGCGTGGCCTGCCAGGGCGGCTTCACGCAGCTGCGCAAGGTGCTGAAGCACGCACGCGCGGAAGCCGAAGCTGGCGAGGTCAGCGCGCTGGTCTATGTCGGCGACTGCATGGAGGAGAACATCGACGAACTGGCCAATACCGCGGGTGAACTCGGGCTGCTCAAGGTGCCGGTCTTCATGTTCCAGGAGGGCAACAACCCCGATGCCGCGACCGCGTTCAAGGAGATCGCGCGGCTGACCGGCGGCGCCTACTGCCGCTTCGACGCCGGGGCGGCCGACGCCCTGCGCGCGCTGTTGCAGGCCGTGGCGGTCTACGCCACCGGCGGACGCCGCGCGCTCGAGGACCTGAGCCGCTCGGGCGCGGGGCCGGGGCATCTGCTGCTCGAACAACTGAAAAACTGACGGGCGCACAATGCAGTTTCTCCTGATCGGCCTGGTCTTGCTGTTCCTGTTGTTGCTGTATGGCGGGCGCGTCGCGCGAATGGACCCGAAAGCCGGCGCGCGCGCGATCCGGCGCGTCGGCGGCTATGGGCTGATCGGGCTTGCTATCGGTCTTGGGCTGGCCGGGCGCATCGCCATGGCGGTGCCGCTCGGGCTGATCGGCGGTTGGCTGCTGGGCTGGCGGCTGCCGTTTGGCGGGACGAGCCGCCCGATGCCGGGCAATGCGCGGCCCTCGGGCGGACAGGCATCGACCGTGCGCGCGGATTTCGTCGAGATGACGCTGGACCACGACACAGGCGAAATGGACGGCGAGGTGCTGGCCGGTCAGTTTGCGGGGCGGAAGCTGTCGGACATGGACACCTCCGATCTGCTGGCGCTACTGCGCGAGACGCTTGGTGCGGACGCCCAGAGCGCCAAGCTGGTGGAAGCCTATCTCGACCGCACCGCGCCTGAGTGGCGTGACCAGCCTGGCGCGCGCGCGAGCAACACCAGCGATGCCGCCGCGTCCGGCCCGATGAGCGTGGCCGAAGCCTACCGCATTCTCGGCCTGTGGCCCGGCGCAAAGCCGGAGGATATCCGCAAGGCGCACCGCGACATGATGAAGAAGTTCCACCCCGATCAGGGCGGCTCAACCTACCTGGCCATGAAGATCAACGAGGCGAAGGATATCCTGCTGGCGCAGTTCTCTCAGCGGCAGGCGAGTTGAGCGTCAGGTCTCGCCGGTGGAGCCGAAACCAGCACCGCCACGCGTCGTCTCCGGCAGCACCGCCACGACCCTCAGCTCCGCATGCGTCACCGGCGCGACCACAAGCTGGGCGATACGCATCCCGCGCTCGATGGTGACGGGCAGATCGCCGAGATTGATCAGCAACACCTGAACCTCGCCGCGATAATCCGCATCGATGGTGCCCGGCGCGTTCAAAACGCCGAGGCCATGTTTCACGGCCAAACCCGAACGCGGGCGTATCTGGGCCTCGAACCCCGGCGGCAGCGCAAGCGCCAACCCCGTCGGCACCAGAGCGCGCGCCATCGGCGTGAGGGTGTGCGGCGCGTCGTCTGGCAGCGCGGCGCGCAAGTCCAGCCCGGCGGCGTCGGCGGACTGATACTCGGGCAGCGGCAAGCCCTCGCCATGCGACAGCACTTGCAGCGCGATCTCGATATCGGCCATCAGCCGCGCTCCCAGGTTCTATCGAGCGCCTCGGCCACCCGTACCATGAGCCGGCGCGCAACCTCGGTCTTGCTCATTTGCGGCCACGCATCCGCGCCTTCATCTGTCACCAGCGTGACCGTGTTGGCATCGCCGCCGAACACGCCGCTACCCGCCGACACGTCATTCGCCACGATCCAGTCGCAGCCCTTGGCAACGCGCTTTTCTTGCCCCTTGGCGGGGGCATCGCCCGTTTCCGCCGCGAAGCCCACGACAAGCGCGGGCCTGTCCGGGCGCGACGCGATAGTTTTCAGAATGTCCGGGTTTTCGCTCAGCGTCAGGGTCGGCGTGCCGGCGGATTTCTTGAGCTTGGCGTCGATATTATCGGCAACACGCCAGTCCGCCACGGCGGCGGCAAAGATCGCGACATCAGCAGGCAGCGCATTCTCGACGGCGGCGAGCATCCCCTCGGCGGTTTCGACATCGACGCGGAGTGCGCCGGGCGGCGTCGGCAGATCACTCGGCCCGGAGACAAGCGTCACGCAGGCCCCAAGCGCCGCGGCGGCCTCCGCGATGGCATAACCCTGCTTGCCCGAAGAGCGGTTGGCAATGTAGCGCACGGGGTCGATCGGCTCATGGGTCGGCCCCGCTGTCACCAGCACATGCCGCCCCGCCAGCGGCCGCGGGCCATCCGCGAACATGCCCGCGATCGCCTCCACGATGGCTTCGGGCTGCGCCATCCGGCCCACGCCGTATTCGCCACAAGCCATCGCGCCGTCCTCCGGCCCGACGAAGCGGATGCCGTCTTTAGCGAGTTGGGCAAGGTTACGCTGCGTTGCCGCGTGGTGCCACATGCGCACGTTCATCGCCGGCGCGCACAGGATCGGCGTGTCGGCGGCGAGCAGGACGGTGGTCGCCAGGTCGTCCGC
>CAYFVF010000183.1:0-4056 GCA_964346335.1 uncultured Hyphomicrobiaceae bacterium | reverse complement strand
GGGTCGCGCTCCAGGTGATAGCGGTCCTTGAAGGTGCCTGGCTCGCCCTCGTCGCCGTTGATGGTCATCAGGCGTGGGCCGGGGAAGCCGCGCACGATGCTCCATTTGCGCCCGGCGGGAAAGCCCGCGCCGCCCAGGCCCGCGAGGCCCGCATCCGACAGCTCGGAGATGATGTCATCGGCGTTGCGCTTGCCCGAGCGGCACTCGGCGAGCACGTGGTAGCCGCCTTCGGCGCGGTAAGCCTCGAAATCCTTGTAAGGCGGGATCAGCGGGGCGGAGACGTCGGCCGAGGCGAGCGCGATCAGCCCCTCCGCGGTGGCATTGCCCACCTCGACATTGCCGCAGCGCGCAGCAGGTGCCTGCGCACATCGTCCGATGCAGGGCGCGTGCAGGATGCGCACCCGCGATGGATCAGCCTCGCGCTTGAGCGTCTCGACCAGCTTGTCCGCGCCCGCAACCGCGCAGGACAGCGTATCGCAAACCCGGATGGTGACGGGCGCAGGCGCGTCGTCGCCTTCCTTGACCAGATCGAAATGATGGTAGAACGAAGCGACTTCCCAGACTTCAGCCTGCGACAGGCGCATAAGGTGGGCCAGCGCGCACAAATGCCGCTCATGCAGGCAGCCGAAGCGGTCCTGAAGCACATGCAGATGCTCGATGAGCAGGTCGCGCTGCTCGATCGGGTGGCCGTCCAGCGCGGTGCGCACATCCGCGATAGCCGCCTCGTTGATGCTGCGGCCCTTGGGAAACCCGGCCCGCTTCAAATCAAGAACCGTCATCCACCCACGCCTTCAGCTCGTGCCCATGCGACCTTGTACGCCCGGAAATTTAGGCATGCGTCGCATGTCGCGCCCGTCCAAATCCGCCATAACGCATCTCCCACGCGTCATCAGGTTGCAGATAATATCACAATAACGTGCGCAACAGATAACACCCGGTCGCCACGAGCAGCGCCCATATCAGCCTGACAAACACGCGCTGGTTGATTAACCCGAAAATCAACTGCCCCGCCGCGATCCCGAGCAAGGTCAGCGGCAGGCAGACGAGCACCGCCGGGCCTACCCCCGCGGCGAAACCACTGCCAGCGACCTGGAAGGCAAGGCTGCCGCCATACGCGAAAAGAAAGAACGCCAGCGTGGTGCCGCGCGCAGCCTGCTTGGAGAATTGACCGCTTGAGAAATAAAGCATCAGCGGCGGCCCCGGCACGCCGATGCTGGTGCTGAGCAGGCCCGAGGCCGCGCCAACGCCGTAATCCCGGCCGGGTGATGGCGCAAAATGGAACTTGAGCGCGAGGGCCAGCGCAAGACCGAGCGCAAGCGCGGCCACGATCCCCTTGAGCACCGCCACGTCGCCATGAAGATAGATCGCCAGCCCCAGCGGCGCGCCGGCCAGCGTGCCGACGACCATGCGCCACAATAGCGCCCTGTCCGCCTCGCGCGCGGCGCTCGGCAGCATCACCACCGACACAGCCAGCCCAAGGATGATATTGAGCTGGATCGCCGTTTGCGCATCATAAACCAGCAAGAGCAACGGCGTCGCGATCAGGGAAAAGCCGAAGCCTGTCGCGGTCTGCAGCAGCGCAGCCAGAAACGCGATCGCCGGCCCCCAGCCGAGCAATTCCCCCAGCCCCCCGAACTCTGTCATGCCTTTTGCCGCCTTGTCGTTGCTTTTTCTTCAGTGCGTCGCGGATTTTTGTCGGAATGACGCTTGCAAGACTCCTTCAAATCGGAAAAGCAAGCTAAACTCTGGTCTCGTTCCTTAGAAGAATGTCGTATCCGAAAGGGAGGACAATGCGTAAACCTGGACGCCATTTCTTGCATATTCCCGGGCCGACCAACATCCCTGACCGTGTCTTGCGCGCCATGGATCAGCCGGTCATCGACCACCGCGGCCCGGAGTTCGCCGAGCTCACGCTGCGGCTTCTGCCCCGGCTTCAGAACCTGTTCAAGTGCTCAGGCCCAGTCGTGATCTACCCGGCCTCGGGGACGGGCGCGTGGGAAGCCGCGCTCGTCAACACCCTGTCTCCGGGCGACAAGGTGCTGATGGCGGACATCGGCCATTTTGCCTCGCTGTGGAAGGACATGGCGGATCGCCTCGGGCTGGTCGCCGAATTCCTGCCGAGCGATTGGCGCCGCGCCGCCAACCCGGAAGAAATCAACGCACGGCTAGCCGCGGACACCGGCCACGAGATCAAGGCGGTGTGCGTCGTGCATAACGAGACCTCGACAGGCACTGCCGCGCGCCTTCCCGAAATCCGCAAGGCGATCGACGACGCTGGTCATCCCGCGCTGTTCATGGTGGACACGATCTCCTCGCTCGGCTCGATGGACTATTGTCAGGATGATTGGGGCATCGATGTCGGCGTCGGCGGATCGCAAAAAGGCATGATGCTGCCAGCGGGCATGAGCTTCAACGCCATCAGCCAGAAGGCGCTCGACGCGGCGAAGACCGCCAAGCTGCCGAAGTGTTACTGGGAATGGAACGATATGCTGTCGGCCAACGAGAACGGCTTTTTCCCGTACACGCCGGCGACGAACCTGTTTTATGCGCTGGACGAGGCGCTGAACATCATCGAAGAGGAAGGTCTGGACAACGTCATCGCCAGGCACCAACGCCACGCAAGGGCGACCCGGCGCGCGGTCGAAGCGTGGGGGCTGGAGCTGGTCTGCGCGGACCCGCGAGAATATTCCAGCTCGCTGACCTCCATCTTCGTGCCAGAAGGCCATAGCGCCAACGCCCTTCGCGCACAGATCCTGGAGCATTTCGACATGTCGCTCGGGACCGGGCTGGCGCGGCTTTCCGACAGGGTGTTCCGCATCGGTCATCTCGGCGATCTGAACGACTTGACGCTCATTGGCGCGATCAGCGGGGTCGAGATGGGCATGAAGATCACCGGCATTCCGCATAACGCTGGCGGAACGCAAGCGGCCATGGACGTTCTGGCCGGGGCTGATGACAGCGCCGAGGCCGCGCCGCAGCAGACGGCCATGGCGTAGCACGAAAATTCATGACGGCGTTATCATCACGAGTATCGCCGTCATGGTTGCCACCGATAGCGCGGTGCCCAGCGCGACCGCGCCGGAGGTGGAGTTGATGACCCGCCCATACTGCTTGGCGAGAACGAACGAATTTATACCGGTCGGACACGCGGCGAACAGCACTGCAACGCCCGCCCAGACCGGATCGAGCCCCACCACCTGAAACGCAAGCAGCCACACCAGCGCGGGCAGGGCCGCGAGCTTCAGTATTAGCAGCGTGGTCAGCGTCGGCACCTGCCCGCGGATCGAGAAATCCCGTAGGCTGAGGCCGAGCGCGAACAATGCGCACGGCAGCCCGGCCTGCGCGAGCAGATCGACCATCGCGCGCGGCGCTTCGCCAAGGCCGATCCCCGTCTGACGCCACAGCGTACCCGCAACGATCGCGAGGATAATCGGGTTCGCCAGCAGGTTGACGCCCAATTCGCGCAGCAGCGCGCGCGCCGAGCTTCGCTCATGCTCCGAGACAAGTTCAACGTGCAGCGTTGCCGCCAGCCATAACAGCGCCGTGTGGATCGAGGTAATGACCGCCAGCGGCGTCGCGGCCTCCGGCCCGTATATCGCCAGCACGATCGGGATGCCGAGCAGCACGATATTCCCGAAACACGAGCTCATCCCGATCATCGGCTGATCTTCGTTCGCCCGGCGCAGCACGTAGCGCGTGATGAGCGCCGATACCAGCCACATCGCCGCCAGCGCGCCGAAGTACACCGCCCATAGCCGCAGCGTTTCGCCGCCTGGTGGCCGCGCATCCACCATCGTGCGGAACAAAAGCGCAGGGATGCCCACGCGCAGCACGAATTCCATGATCCCGGCTTCCGCGTCGCGCGAGAGCAAGCCGGCCCGCGCGAAGGCAAATCCGGCCAGGATCACGAGGAACACCGGCGCGATGGTGTTGATGATTGTGGTCATATGGCGGGGGCTGGCGGCGGCGCGGCAGGCGCTGGCGCGGCCACGGGTTATTTACGCCAAGGCGAGGACCGGCGCGGGCGCTCGCCGTCATCAGGGCGGTCGTCATTGG
>CAYFVF010000182.1:0-4060 GCA_964346335.1 uncultured Hyphomicrobiaceae bacterium | reverse complement strand
GTGCGCGTGCCGAGCTCGCGGCTGCGCTTGATTTCGGCCTTGAACTCCGGCGTCCAGCGCCCGTGAATTGGCGAGCCAGCAAGATGCACCACGCCGTCGCAGCCGTTCAGCGCCTGCGCCCAGTCGCCAAGCTGACACGGATCATATTGCACCAGCTCCAGCGCGGGAAAGCTGGCTTGCGGGAAATAGCGCTTTGTGCGACGCACGCTGCGGGTGAAACCGACAATCTGGTGGCCTTCGGCCTGCAGCAGCTCGACAAGCCGGCTGCCGATCAATCCGCTTGCGCCCGTCACGGCAATCTTCATCGGCATGTGGCGTGTCCTTTGCGGTTTGTTGGCCGATGTATTTCAATGAGAAGCATAGCGGAAGCCCGGCTATGACTTCGATCAAAGTGCGCGGCATCGCCCCGTTGTAGTGTCACGGAATGTCAAGACCATTGGATAACTATCGCGCATTTACATACAAGGCCAGCGGGTCAGCCGTGACCGCGGCCGCGCCGCAGGCCGTCTGGAACGTCGTAACGCAGATCGGCGGCGAAAACCGGTATTTCGTGCTCAATTCGCTCTGGACCATTCGTGAATGGCTTGACGCCGCGGTCGGCGGCCCGGGCCTTGAGCGTGGCCGATCCGTGTCCGGAGAACTGCGCGCGGGTGACCGGATCGATAGCTGGGAGGTGCTGGCGGTGGAGACGGACCATCTGCTCGCCCTCAAATTCAACATGAAGGCGCCCGGTCGCGGCGTTCTGGAATTTCTCATGGAACCGCGCGGCGATCACCGCGTCCGCCTGAGCGCAACGGCCTACTGGGAACCGGAGGGTATGGCCGGCGTCTTGTACTGGCGCGCCATGCAACCCGCGCACCTGATCCTGTTTGACCGGCTGACCAGCGAAATCTGCCGACGCGCCGAGCGTGAACACGCCGCCACCGATGGCGCGGAGGCCGAGCCTGAGCCGCGATTGGCGTCAAGATGAGCCGGCAGCGCCGCGGCCGTGGTTCCGGCGTAATGTTCTTCAGGTCTTTAGCCCCGTTCTGCGCCGCCCCTGGGACGCGCCGTGGCTGTGAGCCAGGGCAGTAGAAGCGGGGTCAGATACATCGGGATCTGATAGCAGCCGACAAAGAGCATCAGCGGCGCTGTCGTCTCGGCGGGCACGGCGGCAAGGAACAGGGCCAAATTCCGGTTTCCAGCGGTGATCGCGAAGGCGAGCGCCTCCCCGTGCGGGACGGTCGCGCGCGCGGCGCGCCACGCGCCCGCGGTCTGCCCGAAATGGATCGCCGCAGCCAGCGCCAGTACAAGCAGAAGACGCCCCGGGTCGTTCCACAGCGCAGGCCCAACAGCAGACATCAAGCCGATAACCAGCACGCTCATGGTGATAGCCATGACGCCATCCAGCGCCGGGCGGGCCACGTCCCGTTTGAGTTCGGGGAACGCCGCGCGCAAGAGCACGGCAACCCCCACTGCCAGCGCGATAACAGCCAGCAGCCTGAGCGCGCCAGCGCCCACCGCCAAGGGGTCCGGGAAGACCGGCAGCATCGCGAAAACGGGCGCAACGGTTAGCGGAAGAAGCGCCATGCCCAGCGTGAGTTGGCGAAGCGCGGCACCCGCGTCGGCGCCCGACATGACGGCAAGCCCCGGCGTGCCGGTAATAGGCGCCCCTGCGAGCGCCAGCACCGCGGCTATCGCAAGCGGCGCCGAGAGCACACCGGCCGCCAACAGCGCCATCCCTGCCGCGAGTGGTAGAACGCACTGCAGCACGAGCGTGGCGGCCAGCGTGCGCGGAAGCTGGTTTGTGCGAGGAAATGCTGCGCGCGGTCCCTCGCGCAAGGTCGCGACGCAGATCATGACGCCGACGAGGGGCACGATCGCCACGGCAACGTGCTCGGCGAGCCAGGGTAGAAAAATGCCGCCCGCGAGCCCCGCGATCAGCAGCCATCGCCCATGCGCGGCCGCACGCCCCAGGAAGATCAAAGGGTTGTCGCCGCCCGAGCGGCGTGATCGTAGCTGCCCGAAATCGCGCGTAATAGCGCCGCGAGCCGTGACATATCATCTGGCGAGAAGCCGGTCTCGCGCGCCAGCTCGACAAGCAGCGCCTCGCGCACCTCACCGTATCGCGTACAGAGCGCAGCGCCCTCCGCCGTGATCTCGACGGTCTTTTCCTTTCCCTTGCGCATTGTTTTGACGAGCTTGCGTTCGGACAGCTTGCGCACCGCGTAGCTCACCAAATGTGCATCCTCGACATGCAGCACCAGTCGAATATCGGCAAGCGTCTTGGGCCGGTCTCGGTGGTTCACAAGATGAAGGATCAGCACTTCCAGCGGAGCCATGCCGGGTGCGCCAGCGGCGTCCATGCAGCGCGTGATCCAGCGCTGAAAGGCGTGGTTCGCCATGGTCAACGCGTACTCGACCTCCGACAATTCGGGCAGGCCGGATGCGGCGAGATGCGCTGAACTGACGACGGGTCCAATGCCTTTCAGACGGTCGTTCGTACTCATTTCGACAACATTGTCCCTGGCAGCCACAGCGCGATCTCCGGGAACAGCGTCAGGATCGCCACGGCCAGCACCAGCAATCCGAAAAAGGGAGCCGCGTAGCGCGCCACGGTAAAGATGTCGCGCCCGGTGATCGTCTGGATCACAAAAAGGTTGAAGCCGACCGGCGGCGTAATCTGGCTGATCTCGACCACGAGGACGAGAAAGATACCGAACCAGATCGGGTCGATACCCGCGGCAACCACTGTCGGCAGGATGATCGAGACGGTGAGAACCACGATGGAAATCCCGTCGAGGAACATGCCCATCACGATGAAGAACAGCGTGAGCATCGCGAGGAGCCAGTATGGCGAAAGTTGCATGTCGCTGATGGCGCGGGCAAGTTCGCGCGGAATGCCGGTATAGCCCATGGCCACGGTCAGAAAGGCCGCCCCGGCAAGGATGAAAGCGATCATGCAGGTCGTTACGGTCGCCCTCTGCAGCGCATCAAGGAACCCCGCCCATGACAGCGCGCCGGTTGCGCTCGCGAGGATCAACGCGCCGGTCACGCCGATCACAGCCGCCTCGGTGGGGCTCGCGATCCCGAGATAGATCGAGCCGATCACCGCGAGGATGAGCCCGACCACCGGCAAGAGGCGAGCGGCCGCGCGTATCGCCTCGCTCAGGTCCGTTGGTGGCTCCGCCGCGGGCATTCGGCTGCGGTTCAGCATCGCCCAGAGCATGATGTAGCCGCCGAACAGCGCTGCCAGCATCAGGCCCGGCAGCACGCCCGCCAGAAACAGCCGGGCAATCGACTGCTCTGTTGCCGCGCCGTAAACGATGAGGATGATCGAGGGCGGAATGAGGAAGCCGAAGGTGCCGGAGCCAGCCAGCGTCCCGATCGCCATGCTGTCTTCGTAGCCGCGCGCCTTGAGCTCGGGCAGCGACATCCGCCCGATCGTGGCCGTGGTCGCCGCCGAGGAGCCGGAGACCGCCGCGAAGAGCGCGCAGCCCATGACATTGACGTGCAGCAGACGGCCCGGCAGCCGCGCGGTGAACGGGGCAAGGCCGGAGAACATGTCCGATGACAGGCGGGAGCGCACGAGAATCTCGCCCATCCAGATGAACATTGGCAGGGCCGTCAGGTCCCAGACTGATAGCCCGCCCCACACCTTGGTGGCGAAGACCAGCGACGGCGGCGCGGGCGCAGCCAGGAGCATTGCGACGAGACCAACGGCGATCAGGGCGAAGCCAACCCAAAGCCCCAAAGCAAGCGCGCCAAAGAGGACGATTAGGAGGAGCGGCGCGAGCGTGGCAATTTCCATCACTCCGAATCCTCGGTCCGCGTCTCGGCGGCGCGATAGGCGGGCACTCCGCCGCGGGCGAGCGTTACCATGGCATCAATCAGCGCGACGCAGAACAGCGCAAGGCCCGCTGTCATGACGCCCTGCGGGATGGCGAGCGGGATCGGGATCACCCCGTAGCTCACCGAGCCGAATTGCAGGCTGTCCAGCGCCTGGAGCGCGCTCGACCAGGTCGTGAAAGCGGCCAGTGCGGCGGCGGCAGCGCAGACCGCAACGCCCAGCCAGCGTGTG
>CAYFVF010000181.1:0-4090 GCA_964346335.1 uncultured Hyphomicrobiaceae bacterium | reverse complement strand
GCTGCGCCAACGGCGGCGGCTACTACCACTATTCTTATTCGGTGGTGCGCGGCTGTGACCGGGTTTTGCCGGTGGATATTTACGTGCCGGGGTGCCCGCCGACGGCCGAAGCGCTGGTCTATGGCATCATGCTGTTGCAGCGCAAGATCCGCCGCACCGGCACGATCGTGCGCTAGGAGACTCAGTTGGCGACGGTTTCGACGGTGAATGCACACGACGAGGCGCTTTTTGAGCTGGGCGAGCACATCGCTTCCGCGCAGGCCGACGCCGTCGATGAATGGCACGTCAAGCTCGGCGAGCTCACGCTGCGCGCGGGCCGGGAAAACATTTCATCGCTGGTGACGTTCCTGCGCGACGATGTGCGCTGCCAGTTTACCTGCCTGATCGACATCTGCGGCGTTGATTACCCGGACCGGGCGAAACGCTTCGAGGTCGTCTATCACCTGCTCAGCCCGAAGCAAAACCAGCGCATCCGCGTCAAGACCGACACGGACGAAACCACGCCGGTCCCGAGCATCACGCACATTCATCCCGGCGCGGACTGGTTCGAGCGGGAGACATTCGACCTTTACGGCGTGTTCTTTTCCGGCCACCCGGACCTGCGCCGGATTCTGACCGATTACGGGTTCCAGGGACACCCGCTGCGCAAGGATTTCCCGCTCACCGGCTTTGTCGAGGTGCGCTACAACGAAGAGGTCAAGCGCGTGGTCTATGAGCCGGTCAAGCTGCAGCAGGAGTATCGCGATTTCGATTTCATCAGCCCGTGGGAGGGCGCGGAATACATCCTGCCGGGCGATGAAAAGGCATCCTCTGGCGACTCGGGCAAGTCGTGATGACGGATGAGCGGAGTGCGCCGGTAATGACCACAGGTCAGAATGTCACGGGCCACTGTTTGTGCGGCGCTGTCCGCTATCACGCGACGATGAAAAACCGCGAGATCAGCGCTTGCCACTGTTCGATGTGCCGCCGCTGGTCTGGCGGGCCGTTACTGATTGTGGAGACCGATGGCGCGCTGGCATTCGAAAGCGCCACCCATGTTGGCACATATCGCGCATCTGAGTGGGGAGAGCGGGGCTTCTGCCGACAGTGCGGCACCAATCTGTTCTGGCGGATGCAGGACGGCTCGCATGTGGTATCAAGCGCGGGCACGCTCGGCGAGGCCGAGGGTTTCGCGCTCACCCATGAGATCTTCATAGACGAGAAGCCGGCGTATTACGAATTGGCGAACGCTACGACGAAGCTGACCGGTGAGCAGGTGTTCGAGATGTTTGGCGCCGAGCAGGAGAAAGGTTGTTAGGGCCGATGGCCGAAGCTGAAGCGGAAGTCCGCAATTTCTCGATCAATTTCGGGCCGCAACATCCGGCGGCGCATGGCGTGCTGCGCCTCGTGCTGGAGCTGGATGGCGAAGTCGTGGAGCGCGTCGATCCGCATATCGGCCTGCTTCACCGCGGCACGGAAAAGCTGATCGAGTACAAGACCTACCTCCAGGCGATCCCGTATTTCGACCGGCTGGATTACGTCGCGCCGATGAACCAGGAGCACGCCTTCTGCCTGGCGATCGAAAAGCTCGCCGGGGTGGAGGTGCCGCTCCGCGGGCAGATCATCCGCGTGCTGTTCTGCGAGATCGGCCGGCTGCTGAGCCACATGATCAACATCACCACCCAGGCGCTCGACGTTGGCGCGCTCACCCCGCCGCTGTGGGGCTTCGAGGAGCGCGAAAAGCTGATGGTGTTCTATGAGCGCGCCTCGGGCTCGCGCATGCACGCCAATTATTTCCGCCCCGGCGGCGTTCACCAGGACCTGCCGCCCGAGCTGATCGACGATATCGCCGCGTTCTGCGACCCGTTCCTTAAGGTGCTCGACGACATCGAGGGGCTGCTGACGGACAACCGCATCTTCAAGCAGCGCAATGTCGATATCGGGGTGATCACGCAGGAGGAGGCGCTTGCGCGCGGCTTTTCCGGCCTGAACCTGCGCAGCACCGGCGCTGCCTGGGACCTGCGCCGCGCGCAGCCGTATGAGTGCTACAACGATTTCGAGTTCGACATCCCCGTCGGCAAGCACGGCGACTGCTACGACCGATACCTGCTGCGCATGGAGGAAATGCGCCAGTCGGTCCGCATCATGAAGCAGTGCATCGACAAGCTGACATCCGGGGAAGGACAGGGCGAGGTGCTCGCGCCCAACAACAAGGTCACGCCCCCGCGCCGTGGCGAGATGAAGCGCTCGATGGAAGCGCTGATCCACCATTTCAAGCTGTACACCGAGGGTTTTCACGTGCCCGAGGGCGAAGTTTACGCCGCCGTGGAAGCGCCGAAGGGCGAATTCGGCGTCTACCTCGTCGCCGATGGCACCAACCGGCCGTACCGCTGCAAGCTGCGCGCGCCGGGCTTCGCGCATCTTCAGGCAATGGAGTTCCTGTGCAAGGGCCACATGCTTGCGGATGTCTCGGCCATCCTGGGCTCGATCGACATCGTGTTCGGCGAAGTGGACCGGTAACACCCGTGAAGGACCAAGAATGAGCGTCAGACGTCTCGATCCTGTCCAGCCCGACAGCTTCGTGTTCACCGACGAAAACCTGGCCTGGGCGAAACAGCAGATCTCGAAATATCCCGAGGGGCGCCAGTGGGCGGCGATCTTGCCACTGTTGTGGCGCGCGCAGGAGCAGCACGGCTGGTTGCCCGAACCGGCGATCCGTTACGTCGCGGACTTGCTGGAGATGCAATATATCCGGGCCTACGAGATCGCGACATTCTACTCGATGTTCAACCTCTCGCCGGTCGGCAAGTATCACGTCCAGCTTTGCGGTACGACCCCGTGCATGTTGCGCGGCGCGGACGACTTGAAAGCCGTGTGCCGCGACAGGATCGGCGAGGTCGGCGAGGTCACGCCCGATGGGCTGTTTTCCTGGATCGAGGTCGAATGCCTCGGGGCGTGCGTCAACGCGCCGATGGTCCAGATCAACGCGGATTACTACGAAGACCTGACGCCGGACAGCTTTGCGCAGTTGCTGGACAACCTGCGCGATGGCAAGCCGGTGACGCCGGGACCGCAGCGGGCGCGCCAGAAGGCCGCGCCGGTGAGCGGGCCGACGACGCTGACGAACCGTAGCGTCTATGAGCGCGGGACGGACCCCGGCACATGACGGCAAAGGAGTTCAAGAGCTGATGCTCGACGACAAGGATCGCATCTTCACCAATCTTTATGGCCTGCATGACTGGGGCCTGCATGGCGCGCGCCGGCGCGGGGCGTGGGACGGCACCAAGGCGATGCTGGAAAAGAGCCGCGACACGATCCTGGAGGATGTGAAGGCTTCCGGGCTGCGCGGACGCGGCGGCGCGGGCTTCCCCACAGGTTTGAAATGGTCGTTCATGCCAAAGGAGAACGACGGCCGTCCGCATTACCTCGTCGTCAACGCCGACGAGTCCGAGCCTGGCACCTGCAAGGACCGCGAGATCATGCGGCATGACCCGCACCTGTTGGTCGAGGGGTGCCTCGTCGCAGGCTTCGCGATGGGTGCGCATGTCGGCTATATTTACATCCGCGGGGAGTATATCCGCGAGCGCGAGATCCTGCAGGCGGCGATCGACGAGGCTTACGAGGCGAAGCTGATCGGCCCGAACAACATCCACGGCTGGGATTTCGATCTCTATATGCATCATGGCGCGGGCGCGTATATCTGCGGCGAGGAAACCGCCCTGCTGGAAAGCCTTGAAGGCAAGAAGGGCCAGCCTCGCCTGAAACCGCCATTCCCTGCCAATGTCGGGCTATGGGGTGCGCCGACGACGGTGAACAACGTCGAATCGATCGCCGTCGTGCCCGAAATCCTGCGCCGCGGCAGCGACTGGTTCGCCGCGGTGGGCCGGCCGAACAACACCGGAACCAAGCTGTTCTGCATCTCCGGGCATGTCGAAGAGCCGTGCACGGTCGAGGAGGAGATGGGCATCCCGCTGCGCGAACTGGTGGAGCGCCACGCCGGCGGCGTGCGCGGCGGCTGGGACAACCTGCTGGCGGTGATTCCCGGCGGGTCGTCGGTCCCGCTGGTTCCGCACTGGCAGTGCGACGACCTGCCGATGGATTTCGACGCGCT
>CAYFVF010000180.1:0-4121 GCA_964346335.1 uncultured Hyphomicrobiaceae bacterium | reverse complement strand
TCGGCGACGAAGCGCCCGCCGAAATCGCCGAAATGGCCGCGCTCATCCGGGCCGGAGCGGAAGGTATTGGGAATTTGATCCATAGGGTTTCTCTTTGTCGAAAAATCTCTGAACGGATGGAATGATGGGGGCAGCGGCGCGCGCCTAATCCGCCCACTCATACGTGAAGACGAGCACGTCCTCAACATAGCGACCGGTTCCGCGGCACCCGCTCGCAAAGACTTGTCGCATGCCACGCATGACGATCCGGCTGCCGCCATCGACCACGGGGCCTTCGACTTTGTAGACCAACGGGGCCTTGCAGTCTTTCGAGAAGCGGCGGGCGCGGCCGACGTAGTAGTCCCCGACGTTCCGGCCGTCAAACAGCACCGTGCCCGTTCGCACACCGGCGCGGCGCAGCACGGACCGGGGTTCTTCATAGGTAAATACGCGCTGTTGCCCATTGGCTTTGAGGCGCATCAGCGAGCCGTTGTGGTCCCAATAGGAATCGGCCGAGACGGGGGCGACCAGCAGAACGAGACAGATCGCGGCAAGCAACGCGGTCATCAGGCTGAGGCGCATGAAGGTTCTCGCGAAAGGCGGTGTCTGAGAGGCATCAGGCCGCCTCGATCGGCATGGGCGCTTCGGCTGCCTTCGCGGCCTCGACAAACTGGCGGATGGCCGCTGGATCTTTTTCGCCTGGAGCACGCTCGACGCCGGATGAGGTATCTACCGCCAGTGCGCCCGTCACACGGATCGCCTCCGCGATATTGTCAGCGTTCAGTCCGCCAGACAGCATGAACGGGCGGTCAGGCGGTGTCTGCGCGAGCAGTGGCCAGTCGAACGGAACGCCGTTGCCGCCGGGCAGACGCGCGTTTTGCGCGGGCTTGGCATCGAACAGGAACATGTCCGCCGCGGGAAATGCGCTTGCGGCGATGATGTCGGCGGCGGTCGCGACCTTCACGGCCTTGAGGACGGGCCGCGCCACGCGGATGCGGATTTCAGCGACGCGTTCAGGCGTTTCCGCGCCATGAAGCTGGATGAAGTCGGGATCGACCAGATCGAGAATTTCGTCGAGTGCCGCGTCGTCCGGGTCGACCACCAGCGCGACCGTGGAGATGTGTCCGCGTGCGGTGTCAGCCAGTCGCGCGGCAGTGGCGGTATCAACATGGCGTGGGCTGCTCGGGAAAAACACGAAGCCAGCATAATCCGCGCCCGCGCTGATGGTCGCGTCCAGCGCCTCTGCCGTCTTGGTCCCGCATATCTTAACCTGCACCGCCATTGCCCTGTTATTTCAGACTTCCACGGCGTTGCGCAAGGGTGTTCTCGCGCCCGAAGGGCGGGCATTTGCGCGCGCTCAGCGTGCAGGCAGGCGGGGGTCGGCGTTCGCGCCGGTTTGCCGGGCGGAGTGAAGGTCGCGGGCCAGCCGTTCGCGATCCTTGCGTAGCCGGTGGGATTCCTTGGTGCGTTTGCGCGCCAGTTCGCGCCACTTGGCCTGGCTGGCCCACGCGCCGATGCCGCCCAGCACGAAGCCGGCCAGCAGCGCGGCGAACAGGACGACGAACATCGGGGCTTCGATGGCCGCTGCCGGAATCTCCGAGGCGAACGGGTCAAGCGCCACGGAAACGGTGTGCCGGTTGGCGACCATGAGCGCGATGATAACAACGGCGACAGCCAGCAGGATCAGACGGCGGATAAAGCGGATCATCGGTGTCTCTTGCATTCAAGCACCGGGCACGGCCGCGCGCGTGGATCAGCGCCGGCGCTTTCGGCCTGCCGATGCGCTTTTGCGCGGGGCCAGCGACGGGTTCAGCCGCTCGCGCAGTTCCTTGCCGGTTTTGAAGAATGGAGCGAATTTTTCGTCAACGGGCACCTGGTCGCCGGTGCGCGGGTTACGCCCGATCCGCGCGGGACGATGTTTGACCGAGAAAGCGCCGAAGCCGCGCAACTCCACGCGGTCGCCGTGCTCCATCGCTGTCACGACGGTCTCGAAGATCGTGTTGACAATCCGTTCCACGTCGCGCTGGTAAAGATGCGGATTTTCAGACGCGATTTTTTCAATGAGTTCGGATTTAATCATGGATTCGCCCCGCCGCGGGCAGAAGTCATTAAAACACCATTAACTTTCAGGCTGCCAGACCGACACGAGACCGTCAAGCCTGATGGATTTCAAGCCGGAGCCACCGTCACGCCCGAGAACAGAACTAAAGTCCGCTCCTGTTGCACGCCCCAGCGCGCCCAGCGCCAGATCGACCCAGCTCAGGCGGTCGCTGCCTTCGGGCTGCCAATCTACCACCCTGGTGGATTCGGGAATGCCGTGCTCCTCGCTGAGCCATTGGCGCGCTTCGCGCTCGCCCCCGATCTGGTCTACCAGCCCGATGGCCTTGGCCTGCGCGCCGGTGTAGATGCGCCCGCTTCTGATGTCGGCCAGAGCGGCCGCGCCCAGATTGCGCCGTTCGCTGACCTTGTCGACGAACCAAGTGAAGCTGTCTTCCAGCACCTCGCGGGTCGCTTCGCGCTGCTGGTCGGTCGCGGGCTCGAACGGATTCGGCACCGCCTTCAGTTCGCCGCTCTTGATCTGGTTGAAGTCGACGCCGATGCTCTTCAGCAGTTCGCTGACCTCGGCCCACTGCACGATGACGCCGACCGAGCCGGTTATGGAGTTGGCCCGCGAGACGATATGATCCGCCGCGATTGCCGCCATGTACGCCGCCGACGTCGCCGTGGTCTCGAAGACAGCCACGACCGGCTTTTCATCGCTGACCTCGCGCAGCTCCGTGTAGAGCGCTTCACCACCTGCCGTGCTGCCGCCCGGCGAGTTGATCCTCACGATGACGGCCTTGACCGCGCTGCTGTCCTTGATGCGGCGCAACAGTTTTTGCCGGTTCCGGTCGGACGAGATGAATCCGCTCACATCGACGCGCGCCACGTGGCCGCCAAGGCCAAACATCTCGCCCACCGCTCCCGTTCGCTCGCGGGCAAACAGCGCCGCCGCCACCGCCGCGATGGCGATAACCGCGAGCACGCGCCAGAACGTTACGCGGCGCTTTAGGCGGCGGCGCTCGACAACGGCATCAGCATCCAGCGTCACGGACGTACTCCTTCAATCAGGCGCGGGCGCGAGGCGACAGGATGGATTGGCGCCGCGTTGCCGGGCCACCGCGACCCTACTTGTCGCCGTCGGTCTTCGTCTCGCCCTCGTCGGTCTGTGCCTTGTTGAGTGCCGCGCCGAGAATGTCGCCGAGTGACGCACCGCTATCGGTCGAGCCGTATTGTGCAACGGCCTTTTTTTCCTCTGCGATTTCCAGCGCCTTGATGGACAGGGAAATCTTGCGGTTGTTCTTGTCCACCTGGGTCACGGCCGCGTCGATCTTGTCGCCCGGCGCGAAGCGCTCCGGCCGCTGCTCGGAGCGGTCGCGGGACAGGTCGGCCCGGCGGATGAAGCTGGTCATGTCGCTGTCCGCGATCTTCACCTGCAGCCCGGATTCCTTCACCTCCTCGACTTCGCACGTCACGGTGGAGCCCTTCTTCAGGCCGGCAAGCCCCTCGAACGGGTCGCCGCTGACCTGCTTGATGCCAAGGCTGATGCGCTCCTTGTCCGGGTCGGTATCGAGTACGACAGCATGGACCGTATCACCCTTGTTATAGTCCTTGATGGCTTCTTCGCCAGACTTGTTCCAGTCGAGGTCGGACAGGTGCACCATCCCGTCGATGCCCCCATCCAGCCCGACGAACAGGCCGAACTCGGTGATATTGCGGACAGTACCTTCGATCTCCGTGCCCTTCGGGTGGCTGGTGGCGAAGGCTTCCCACGGGTTCTCCTGGGTCTGCTTGAGGCCCAGCGAAATGCGGCGCTTGTTCGGATCAACCTCCAGCACCTGCACATCGACCTCTTCGCTCGTGGAGAGGATCTTGCCCGGGTGTACGTTCTTCTTCACCCAACTCATCTCGGAGACGTGGATCAGGCCCTCGACGCCCGGTTCCAGTTCCACGAACGCACCGTAATCGGTGATGTTGGTGACGCGCCCGGAAAATTTTGCGCCCACTGGGTATTTCGCCTCGATGCCTTCCCAAGGGTCGGCCTGAAGCTGCTTCATCCCGAGGCTGATGCGCTGGGTGTCCTGGTTGATGCGGATGATCTG
>CAYFVF010000179.1:0-4144 GCA_964346335.1 uncultured Hyphomicrobiaceae bacterium | reverse complement strand
AGGCGCACGAGGTTGCTGACTACGATCGCTACAAGCAGTGGTGCGACGAGTATTTTTACCTCAAGCACCGCGACGAAATGCGCGGGATTGGCGGCATCTTCTACGACTATCTCGACAGCGGCGACTGGGAAGCCGACTTTGCCTTCACCCAGGACGTCGGCCGCGGGTTCCTCGACATCTACCTGGAGCTGGTCAGGCGCAACATGCATACGCCGTGGACCGAGGAACAGCGCGAGGAGCAGCTCATCCGCCGCGGGCGCTACGTCGAGTTCAACCTGCTTTATGACCGCGGCACGATTTTCGGCCTGAAAACCGGCGGAAATGTCGATGCGATTCTCTCGTCGATGCCTCCCGCCGTCAAATGGCCGTGAGCGGCGCGATTTTGTTTGAACCATTCCAAACGAATGATACGCTCGAAACCTGATCGCCCAGCTAAGGAATTTCAGAGGCTCAGGCAGGAGGCGCAGGAGATGGACATCGAGAACCCCGCGGTCGCGGCGCAACAGCCCATCATTGACCCGTTTGGCCGCACGATCAGCTATCTGCGCGTATCAGTGACGGATCGCTGCGATTTCCGCTGTGTGTATTGCATGGCGGAGAACATGACGTTTCTGCCCAAGAAGGACCTGCTGACGCTGGAGGAGCTTGACCGGCTGTGCACCGCCTTCATTGATCGTGGCGTGCGCAAGCTGCGTCTGACAGGCGGCGAGCCGCTCGTGCGCCGCAACATCATGTGGCTGATCCGCTCGCTTTCGCGCCACCTCGACAACGGCGTGCTTGAGGAGTTGACGCTCACCACGAACGGCAGCCAGTTGCCGCGCTTCGCCCAGGAATTGGCAGATGCGGGCGTGCGCCGGGTGAACATTTCGATGGATACGCTTGACCCGGAAAAATTCCAGAAAGTCACCCGCTGGGGCCGGCTGGAGCAGGTCATGGCGGGCATCGATGCCGCGCAAGAGGCCGGCTTGCAGGTCAAGATTAACGCCGTCGCGCTGAAGGGGGAAAACGAGCACGAAATCGAGGATATGCTGCGCTGGGCGCATGGCCGCGGCATGGACCTGACGCTGATCGAGACGATGCCGCTCGGTGATATCGACGGCGACCGGACAGATCAGTACCTGCCGCTGTCGACCGTGCGCGCGCGCCTTGCGACAAAGTTCACGCTGGAGGATATCCCGTACAAGACCGGGGGGCCGGCGCGGTATGTCCGCGTGGCGGAAACCGGCGGGCGGCTCGGTTTCATCACCCCGCTCACGCACAACTTCTGCGAAAGCTGTAATCGCGTGCGCCTGACCTGCACCGGTACGCTTTACATGTGCCTCGGGCAGGAGGACGCCGCCGACCTGCGCGCGCCGCTGCGCGCGAGCGAGGGCAATGAACTGCTCAACGCGGCGATCGACGAGGCGATTTCGCGCAAGCCCAAGGGCCATGACTTCGTCATTGACCGCGACCGCAGTCAGCCCGCTGTCGGCCGCCACATGAGCGTGACGGGCGGCTGATCGCGGTTTCGGCGGGGTGAGGCGCCTACAGACGCCTGCGAGATGAAGACAGCTCTTGTCTACGCTGGCGCCGCGCTCGCTGAGATAGCCGGGTGCTTTGCTTTCTGGGCATGGCTACGCCTCGGGCACTCGATCCTGCGGCTTGTGCCCGGCGTGGTATCGCTTGCGGCGTTCGCCGTCCTCCTCACGTTGATCAATAGCGCAGCCGCCGGACGCGCCTAGGCGGCTTGTGGCGGGGTCTATATTGTCAGCTCGTTGATCTGGTTGTGGCTGGTGGAAGGCGTGCAGCCGGATCGCTGGGACCTTTCGGGCGCGGCGATCTGCCTTGCCGGGGCTGCGGTGATTATCGCGGAGCCGCGCTGACGGCCGAGCTTGAAGAAAGGGGCGGAGCCTCGACACGGGGAATGCCGAGGCTCCTGTGGGTGCGGGAGCAGGCCGAAACGCAACCCGTTTGCATGCTCGTGCGCGCTTCGGTTGTATTATTTGTGCATTACACGCCTTGATGGAACATTAAGCGCGGCGATATTTTTGCGCTTTTGCGAGGAGATATTTGCTCACCGCTCGTCAATCTCGCCAGCTTGCTGGCGCGCGGCGTCCAATTGGCGGCGGTCACGCTTGGTGGGCCGGCCCGAGCCGGCGGCCCGGCCACCGGAAGGCGTGGGGCTATTTGCTTTTGCTTCGGCCGGCTCCGAGGGTGGCGTCAAATCCTCGTAAAGGCCGCGGGCTTCGTCGGCTGGTCCCCGGCGCTGGCCGGGAAGCGCGACCCGCACAACACGAACGCGCCCGCCGATCGCCGCAGTGATGACGTCGCCAAGCCGCACCGTGTGTGCCGGCTTCAGGATTTTTTCCCGATTGACGCGGATCTTGCCCGCCTCGACCAATCGCGCCGCCAGGCTGCGCGTGCGGGCTAAGCGCGTGAACCATAGCCACTTGTCGAGGCGTTGTGACGGCGTTTCCGTGTTTTCCGCGCCGGAAGGCCCGGACGCGGGATCAGGCTGCGTCTGGCGGCGGCGGTCGGTGCTTTTGCGGGCTGGACCCGGCACTCAGGCGCGCTCCTGCATGTCGCGTTCCATCTTTTCCTTCAGGCCTTTCAGCGCGGCGAATGGTGAATCCGGGTCCACGGCCGGCTCGCGCTTCGTGGCGTTGGTGGCAGTTTTCGGCTGCCGCTTGCCCGACGTCGCCTGCTTTTTTTGCGCGCCGCGCTTGTCACCCTGAGGTTTGCCTGCGCGCGGTTGATCCGCGCCAGCCCGGCGCGGCTTGCGCTGGTTCTGCGCGGCCTCGGCATTTTGCGTCGCCGTGTCCTGCGCGCGCGGGCGCCGCCTGCGATCGGGGCGCTTGCGCGGCCGCCAGATTTCCTCATAGGCCGGCTCGGTCGCCTCGGCTGCGTCGGCGGTCACCGCTGGTTGATCCGCGTCCTCGCTGTTTTTGCTCGCCGCGGTTTCGGATGGGGTTTCCTCCCCTTCGGCGGGTAGCGCGCCCTCATTGGTCGCTGAGTTGTCCGCAGCAGGCGACGGCGCGAGCGGGCGGCGCTCCATGCGATAACCCAGCGCTTTCAGAACGCCGTTCAATTCCTCCTGCGAACAGCCGAGAATCGCCATCATGTCGGGCTGCACCTTGAACGCGCCGCCGCCCAGCGCTCCCGCAGGCGGCTCCGCCGCCTCGCCGTTTGGTTTCCACGCAACCAGCGGGCGGATCTGATCGCCCAGGCGCTCCAGAATATCGATGCGCACGGCCCGGCTGCCGCACACATGGAAACCGCAGGCGCGGTAGTAATCCTCTGGCAGCTTGAGATCTGCCGCCAGCGAGGTCAGCCCTGGACGCGGCATTTCGGGCAGATCATAGGGATCGAGCCCGGCCTCCGAGCCGTGCTTCAGACCCCAGAGCAGCAACAGCAACTCCGCGGCATCCGGCTTCATCAAGGCGGGAAAGAAAATGTTGTAGGCCCCAAAGCGCACGCCGTATTTGCGCAGGCCCGCCCGCGCCGTCTGCTCGAGGGCGCGCACCTCTTCGGCGACCGCCTCGCGCTTCAGCGCACCGAAACTCTCGACCAGCCGATAGGCGATGCCACGCGCGATGCCATCGACATCCTGCGCCGCCGAAAGATCGGCAAGCGGCTTGATCCGCTGAGCGATGTGATAGTCGGTCCAGGTGCGCAACCGCGCGATCACCTTGTCGCGGTCCGGCGCGTTCATGTTTTCGTCGGCCATGACGTTGATGGCGGGCTTCAGCGCGTGCTCGCCAGCCTCCAGCCGCGCGACCTCTTCGCCGTTCCAGGTGATCGCCCCGTTTCGCGTGAGCGCAAGCGTTTCCGGCTTCGAGCCGACCAGATGCTCCGCGCGCCGGGCCAACTCCTGCGCCAGCACCTTCGAGGCCGCGTGACGCGCCGCCTTGCCTTGCGCGCCGGCGGCGTGGGTATCGGGAGTGAAGCGAAAGCCCGTCAACTGGCCGACATAATGGTTTTCAACGAAGATCTTGCCGTCGTCCTCAATCTCGGCGTCCAGCGCGCTCTTATCGTGAAGCCGCTTCATCAGGACACTGGTGCGGCGGTCGACAAAGCGCTGCGCGAGTTGCTGGTGCAGCGCGTCCGACAGGTTGTCCTCGATCTCGCGGGTGCGGGACTGCCAGTGCTCCGGGTCGGCCAGCCA
>CAYFVF010000178.1:0-4160 GCA_964346335.1 uncultured Hyphomicrobiaceae bacterium | reverse complement strand
GGAACTGTGCGCGTCACAGATAGTTTCTTCCTCGAATACTATAGCCAGGTCATGCACATCGTCTCGAACGTGACGGGCGAACTGGCGCCCGGGCATGACAGGATCGACGCGCTCATGGCCGGCTTTCCCGCGGGCACGGTGTCGGGCGCGCCGAAGGTCCGCGCGATGGAGATCATCGATGAGCTGGAGCCGGACAAGCGCGGCATCTATGCGGGCTGCGTCGGCTACTTCACGGCCGATGGCGACATGGACACCTGCATCGTGCTGCGCACCTCGATCGTCAAGGACGGCAAGATGTACGTGCAGGCCGGCGCGGGCATCGTCGCGGATTCGGTACCCCAATCCGAGCATACCGAGTGCATCAACAAGGCCAAGGCGCTGTTCCGGGCGGCGGACGAGGCCGTTCGCTTTGCCAGCCAGGCCCAGCGCGGACAATGAGCCGTCGAAACGAAATTGCGCACGCAGGATGTGCAGCCATCACATGATGTTCAAGTCCGCGTGCGTAGCGCAACAAAATGTGGATTTTTGCGGCGGCTGCCGCTAGGGTCGTCGCGATTTGCGCTGAGGCCGCACGCGTGCGGTCGACAGACGCGCCAGCAAAAAACAATCACCCAGATATAACGCTTTCCAGGGGAGCGAAATGCGCACCGTTTCTCTTTACCGGCACGCGAAATCAAACTGGGACGCCCCCGCGCTGGAGGACTTCGACCGCGGGCTGTCCAAACGCGGACAAAAATCCGCGCCGGCTGTGGGCGCGTTCCTGCGCGTCAATGCGCTGATGCCCGAGCTGGTGATCTGCTCGCCGGCGCAGCGCACGCGCGAGACCTTCGATCTCACCTTCGGCCAGCGCAACGATGCGCCCAATCTGCGCTTCGATGAGCGGCTCTATCACGCCAGCAGCGCGACCATGCTCGACCTGTTGCGCAATCTCCCCGCCGAGGTGGAAAACGTCATGATCCTGGGGCATAACCCCGGCCTCCACGCGCTTGCGCTGGATCTGTTCAGCCACGGCGCTGCCGACGCGGTGGACGCCGTTTGCCGGAAGTTTCCGACATGCGGACTTGCCATTGTCGACATCGAATTGGGCGACTGGGGATCGCTCGGAGTTGGCGAGGGCTACCTGCGCTTGTTCATGACGCCCAAACAGCTGCCCGAGCCGGCCCACGCCCCGGCGTGAGCCGTGCGATTGAGTTGCGTGGGACCCGCAGACGGTTATAGTGAGCGCCATGATCACGCTGATAGATAACTACGACAGCTTCACCTATAACCTTGTCCATTATTTCGCCGACCTGGGCGTGTCGTGCCGCGTGTATCGTAACGACAAGATCGGCGTGGACGCGGTCATGGCCGAGTCACCAGGCGCGATCGTGCTGTCGCCCGGGCCGTGCGATCCGGACCGCGCGGGGATCTGTCTTGACCTGATCAAGGCCGCCGCGCAGACGCGCACCCCGCTTCTGGGCGTGTGCCTGGGGATGCAAGCGCTCGGCCAGGCCTTCGGCGGCGACGTTGTGCGCGCGCCGCAGCTCATGCACGGCAAATGCTCCACCGTGCTCAACATCGGCGCGGGTCTGTTCGCCGGCTTGCCCGAACGCTTCGAGGCGACGCGGTATCACTCGCTGATCGTGGCATCGGACACGCTGCCAGCAACGCTGCGCCCTACGGCGAACACGGCCGACGGCATCATCATGGGGCTGGAGCATGCCGAACTCCCGCTTTACGGCGTGCAATTCCACCCCGAAAGCATCGCGTCGGAATATGGCCATGCCTTGCTGGCGAATTTCCTGCGCCTGGCCGGCATCAACTGGCACCCGGTCAAACCCGAGTTGATTCTGCCGCAGGAATTGCGCGGGCCCAGCATTCCCGCGGCGTGATCACGACAAGAGCAACACGAGCGCCACACACTCAAGGACCACGCGCGATGGCAAGCACGTTCGAGGATTTCAAACCCTACTTGCAACAGGTCTCCGACGGCCGCGCGCTGTCCGCCGGCCAGGCCGGGGAAGCCTTCGCGCTGATGATGGGCGGTGAAGTGCCGGAAGCGCAGATCGCGGGCTTCCTGATGGCGTTGCGCGCGCGCGGCGAGACGGTCGACGAAATCACGGGCGCGGCAATGGCGATGCGCGCGAAGATGAAGCGGGTGACCGCGCCCGAGGGTGCGATGGACATTGTCGGCACCGGCGGCGACGCGAAGGGCACCCATAACGTGTCGACCTGCACGGCGTTCGTGGTTGCGGGCGCCGGCGTGCCTGTCGCCAAGCATGGCAACCGCGCGGTGTCCTCGCGCTCCGGAGCGGCGGATGTGCTGGAACATCTCGGGATCAGCATGGAGATCGCGCCAGAGACGCTGGAACAGGCGCTGCGCGAGGCGCGCGTCGGCTTCATGTTTGCCCCGGCCCATCACACGGCCATGCGCCACGTCGCCCCCGCGCGCAAAGCGCTCGGCGTGCGCACGATATTCAACGTTCTCGGGCCGCTGTGTAACCCGGCGGGCGTCTCGCGGCTATTGATCGGCGTCTATGCGCCGGAAATGACCCGCCCGCTGGCCGAGGTGCTGGGGCGTCTCGGCGTAGAGCGCGCCTGGATCGTCCATGGCCATGACGGGCTGGACGAGTTGAGCACGACGGGCGAGAACATCGTGGCCGAGTGGCGCGCGGGCAAGGTAAGGGAGTTCACCGTCACGCCCGAGGAAGCCGGGTTGAGCCGCGTTGATCTGAGCGCGCTCATCGGCGGCGATCCGGCTGCCAACGCCGCAGCGATCCGCGAAACGCTGACCGGCGCGCCCGGCCCGTTGCGCGATATCGTGTTGCTGAACGCCGCGGCAGCCCTGATCGTGGCCGAGCGAGCCGAGACCCTGCGCGAAGGCGTCGAGCTTGCCACCCATGCGATCGACAGCGGAGCGGCGGCCGATGCGCTGGAGAGGCTCGCCGGTTTCTGCGGAGCGCCGGCTCATGCCTGATATGCTGGAGCGGATACTCGCGACCAAGCGCGAGGAGGTGCGGGCCGCCAAGGCCCGCAGTCCACGCGCCGAGATCGAAAAGGCCGCCGCTGATGCCGCCCCGGTGCGCGCATTCGCCGAAGCGCTCGATCGTGCTTCGGGATTCGGCCTGGTCGCGGAGATCAAGAAGGCCAGCCCGTCAAAGGGCCTGATCCGCCCTGACTTCGACCCGCCGGCCCTCGCCCGCACCTACGAAAATGGCGGCGCGGCCTGCCTTTCGGTGCTCACCGATACACCGTGGTTTCAGGGCGCGCCCGAGCACCTCGTCGCCGCGCGCGCGGCTTGCGGCCTGCCGGTGCTGCGCAAGGATTTCATGATCGACCTTTACCAGGTGTTCGAGGCGCGGGCCTGGGGCGCGGACTGCATCTTGCTGATCCTCGCGGCCATCGACGATGCCCTGGCGCGCGAACTGGCCGATACCGCACACGCGCTGGACATGGATGTCCTGATCGAAGTGCATGATGGCGCGGAGCTTGAGCGCGCGCTCGCCCTGCCCGGCCGGCTGATCGGGATCAATAACCGGGACTTGACGACGTTCGAAACAAGCCTGAGCGTGAGCGAGCATCTTGCCGCCCGCCTGCCCCCGGATCGTATCGGGATCAGCGAAAGCGGCATCAGCACCAATGCCGATCTGAAACGGCTCGGCGCAAGCGGTATCAACGCCTTTCTCGTCGGCGAATCGCTCATGCGCGCGGGCGATGTCGCTGCCGCGACCCGCGCGTTGCTGACCGGCGCGGAGGTCGACGTGCCGAGCGGAGCCTGAAGCCGCCATGAGCGAGACGAAACTCAGCCATCTGAACGCCCGCGGCGAGGCCAACATGGTCGACGTCGCCGAGAAGAAAGCCACCACCCGCACGGCGCGGGCCGAGGGTTTCGTGGCCATGAAAGCGGAAACGCTCGACCTGCTGGAGCGCGGAGAGGCAAAAAAGGGCGACGTGCTCGCAACTGCGCGCATCGCCGGGATCATGGCCGCCAAGCGCACCCCGGAATTGATCCCGCTGTGTCATGCGCTGGCGCTGTCCAAAGTCAGCGTCGACTTCATATCCGCGCGCACCCCTCCGGGTCTTCACGTGACCGCGTCCGTCAAGGTCGATGGCAAGACCGGGGTAGAGATGGAGGCGCTCACGGCCGTCTCGGTTGCCTGCCTCACGGTCTATGACATGCT
>CAYFVF010000177.1:0-4178 GCA_964346335.1 uncultured Hyphomicrobiaceae bacterium | reverse complement strand
TCTTCCGGCGTCATGTTGTAATGCGCGCGCAAATGCCGCTTCAGCGACTTGAACTTTTTGCCGTCCTCGAGGCAAACGATGTAGTCCGGCGTGACCGACTTCTTGATCGGCACAGCGGGCTTCTGCTCTTCGGCAGGCGGCTGCCCCTTGTTCGCAGACGCGCGAACCAGCGCGCCATGAACTTCGTTGATGAGATTCGGCAGATCGGCCGACACCACGGTATTATTGCTCACATACGCAGAAACAATGTTCGTGGTGAGTTCGACGAGTTCGGTGTTGTCCACAGTTTGGTCCATTTATGAGGTCTCCTATCGTTGGCCCGCAGGGTTGCGCAGGCCTTTACTGGCGCGAACAGCTTGATACGCGGCATGAACGGAAAATCCGTTTCCTTACCTCGATTTAAGTTTCAGCCCCGCTTCGTTCACGCCAACCACAGCTTTTCATGGCTATATTTTGTAGCGGCACTTGGTAAAATAGAGGAAAAGAAACGAAATTCAACCGATACTGTGGCTAGGGATCAATTCGGACAAAAATGTGATGTATGCAAATTGTGCAGAAATCGTTGCCTGACAGACGCTATCAGGCCATCACAAGACCTTTGACTTTCACGAAGAAGTTTTTATTCGTTTGCAGAACAAACGCCAAGCGCGCACAGAAACGGCCGTCAGCGGCTTTACTCGGCGGACGGTGTGAGCCTTGGTTCGGTCGATGATTGCTCGTAGTGGCCCGCCAACTCGTCGGGCTTTGTTCCCTGCCAGGGGCGCACACCAGTGCAATACGCCGCGCGGGCCAGCAGGTGCGCGGCCAGGGGCGCGGTGAGCAGGAAGAAGATGATGCCCGCGACCGCGCGCGTCACCACATCGAACTGCCCGGAGTTGACGGCGATCGCCAGCAGCATCACGCCCGACCCGACCGTGCCCGTCTTGCTGGCCGCGTGCATGCGCGTGTAGACATCGGGAAACCGGACGACGCCGACCGCGGCGACGAGCGTGAAAAACGCGCCGATGATGAGCAGGACGCCGGCGAGATAATCAATCATCACTGCTGCTCCTTCACCGGCCGTGATGCTGGCGATGCCACACCCGCCGCGCTGCTGGGCCGGCGTCCGCGTGCGATGATGTAGCGCGAGAACGCCACCGTCGCCAGAAAGCCGACCAGCCCGAGGCCGATGGCCACGTCAAGATACTGGCCATATCCGGTGCGCACGGTCAGCACGGCGATGAAGCCGATGCCAACCGTGACGAGCATATCGAGCGCCAGCACCCTGTCCGCCAATGCCGGGCCACGCACAAGCCGAACCACCGCGATAAAAAACGCCAGGCAGACCATACCCAGCGAAATCTGGATGGCCAGTTCGAGGAAGGCTTCCGGCGTCATCGCATCGCCTCCATGATCTTGCGCTCGAACCCTTCGGCGATATCGTTTTTCAGCGCCTCGGTGTCCGGTACGTCAATGCAGTGAATGAACAGCGTGGACTTGTCGTCGGAGACATCGACGCTGAGCGTGCCCGGCGTGAGGGTGAGCATGTTGGCCAGAAGGGCGATCTCCGCGTTGCGGTCCGTGCTGAGCGGGAACGCGATAAAGCCGGGCTGGTAAGAGCTTGTCGGCTTCAGGACGATGACCGCCACACGAAATGCGGAGACCAGCAACTCCTTGAGGAACAGCAGGATAAGCCCGGTAACGTCGACCGCGCGCTTGATATAGACCGCCGTGTCGAACTGCTCGCGGATGATCCAAAGCGCCACCGCGGCGATCACGAAGCCGAACGCCAGGTTGAGCAGCGTGAAGGAACCGGTCACGGCCCCCCAGGCGAGCGCGAGCAGCAGGTTGATCAGCAGGGTCCGGCTCATGGTGCGCTCCCGAAAACGGCGGCGATATAGCCCGTTGGATCGAGCAGATTTGCCGCGGCAAGATCGGCGATATCCAGCAGCGGCGCCGGCCACAGCCCCAGCGCGACCGTCGCGGCCGCCATCACGATGATAGGTAGGATCATGGCGGATGGATTTGTGCCGGGGACGGGCTCTGACGCAGGCGGTGTGGGCGCCGCGGACAGGGCCGCCGCCTTCGGCGCGGACTCGACGCGCGCACGCTCCGGCTGGGCTTGCGGCTCTTCGCTCCGCGCTGTCACCGCCGCGTGCGGCCGCCAGAACATCAACGCCCAGGCGCGGCCGATCACCATCATCGAGAACAGGCCGTTGACGATGAGCGCGGCGACCGCAACGTATTGCTGTTCATTGAGCGACGCCTCGATCATCAGCACCTTGGGCCAAAAGCCTGACAGCGGCGGCAGCCCCGCGAGCGCAAAGCCGAGTACGAAGAATAGCGCCGCGATAACCGGCGCGCCCGTGTACAGCCCCGCGAACTCATGGAGCGAGCGCAGCCCCGTGCGCCGTTCGATCAGCCCGGCCAGCAGGTAGAGCCCACCCGTCACGACGATCGAATGAACGGCGTAAAATATCGTGGCGCTGAGCGACAGCCGGGTGTCGAGCGCGAGGCCAAGCAGCAGCACACCAACCCCGCTGATGAGCAGGAAGCCGAGCATACGGCGCAGATTGCTCTCTGCAAGCGCGCCCAGCAGGCCGAGCACGATGGTGGCGATCGCCACGACATAGATGACGTCGAACAACGCGGTCTCGTTCACGCCGGGCATGACGACCGTGTAGGTGCGCAGCACCGCGTAAATGCCGACCTTGGTCAGCAGCGCCGCGAACAGCGCAGAGACCACCGGCTTGGGCGTGTGATAGCTCGCGGGCAGCCAGATATGCAGCGGCACGGCGGCGGCCTTCATCCCGAAGCCGACGAAAAACAACAGCGCGATCGTGAGAATGAGCGCATCCCCGGGGATGGCCGCGCCGACCTTCCCCGACAAATCGGCCATGTTGAGCGTGCCGAAGGTGCCGTAAAGCAGCGCGACCGCGACGAGAAACAGCGTCGTCGCGATCAGGTTCAAGACGCAATACTTGACCGCGCCATCTATCTGGAGCCTTTCACCGCCCAGCACGATCAGCCCGAACGAGGCGATGACAAAGACCTCGAACCAGACATACAGGTTGAAGATGTCGCCGGTCAGGAAGGCGCCGTTCACGCCCGCGATCAGCCAGCACAGCATCGCGTAGAAGCCCGCGCGACGGGCGGCCGCGTCGATATCCGATATCGCGTAAACGGCAACAGCCACGCCCGTCAAACTCGCCATCAGCGCCATCAATGCGCCGAGCGGATCGACCACGAGGCTGATGCCGAACGGCGGCAGCCACTGGCCCATCGTCATGGCGAACGGGCCTTCGCTCATGGCGCGCGCCAGAAGCGCGGCGCTGGCCACGGCCACGCCAGCAAACGCGGCGATGCTCAGCCAGGCTGTGAAGCGCGGATAGGCGCGCAGCATGATATCCAGAATGCCGACCAGCAGCGGCACGATAATCGGCACGATGATCAGCCAGTCCGCCGGGCCAACGGGTGCCTGGCTCATGGCCGCGGAGACATCCACGCCCTCGGGAATCCCGCCCACCGCGGCAAGCTGCACCAGGCCGTCTTCGCGCGTCGATAGCCCTCCGGCGCTCATTAATAGCCCTCCGGCGGTCATTAATAGCCCTCCGGCGGTCTTGGATAATTCAGCGGCTCGGCCTCGCGCATCCGGTCAACATTCTCCGAGCCAAGCTCCTGATATGAGCGGTAGACGAGAACCAGGATGAACGCGAACAGCGCAAAGGCAATCACGATAGCCGTGAGGATCAGCGCCTGCGGTAAAGGGTTGGCGGTCTGCACGAGCGGCTGCGTGGCGCCTTCCGGGATGATCGGCGGCACCTCGCGCGTGAGCCGGCCGGCGGTGAAAATCGTGAGGTTGGCGGCATTGCCGAGCAGCGCCACGCCGAGCAAGATGCGGATCAGGTTGGTGCTGGTCAGCAGGAAGATGCTGCCGAGGAAATACACGGCCGCGACCGCGGCGAGCGCAGGCTCCATCATGCATCTCCCTCGTTTTCTTCCAGCGCCAGGGCAATCGCGATAACGGCGCCGACCACGCCGAGCCATACGCCGATATCAAACACCAGCGGGGTGGAGAGCGCCAATTTCACGGTGTCGTTGATCTTGGGGAACCACCACAGACCAGTCAGGAACGGCTTGCCCTGCAACAGCGCGGGCAGCCCGCTGAGCGCGGCGAGCAGCACGCCGAATGCCGAAAT
>CAYFVF010000176.1:0-4181 GCA_964346335.1 uncultured Hyphomicrobiaceae bacterium | reverse complement strand
CTTGCGGGCAACAGATTTTGAGTCTGTCGCGTCTACCGATTCCGCCACTGGGGCTTCGCGCGCGACACCCGCCGCCACGCCGCGCCGATCATAACCGACGCCTTTTCCCGGTCAATATAAGAAGCAATGACATAAAAATCCGTTGCGGGCCATCATGCGCCGCGCGCAAGCCCGGCGGTAATGGACAAAGCGCGCAGGCCACTATAAGCAGGCGACATGCTGAGGGATTTGTACGATCGTGTGATGTTTCTGGCTGGCCACCGCCTGGCGGTTTGGTGGCTGGCCGTGGTGTCGTTCATCGAGAGTTCGGTGTTCCCCATCCCGCCTGATGTGATGCTGGTGCCCATGGTGCTGGCGAACCGGGCGAAGGCGTGGTTTTACGCGGCGGTGACGACGCTTGGCTCAGTGCTGGGCGGCGCGGCGGGCTATGCGATCGGCTTTTTCCTGTTCGACCTGGTGGGACAGCCGATCCTGTCGTTTTACGGCAAGCAGGACGCGTTTGCCGAGTTTGCCGCGGGCTATAACGCGTATGGCGCATGGATCGTGCTGTTCGCCGGCGTGACGCCCTTTCCCTACAAGGTGATCACCATCGCCTCCGGCGTGACGGGGCTGAATATCGTCATATTCATGCTCGCCAGCCTGGTCGCCCGCGGCTTGCGGTTTTATATCGTGGCTGCGTTGCTTTATTGGTTTGGCCCGCCGATCCGTGATTTCATCGAGCGCCGCCTGGGCGCGGTCACACTGGTGTTTTTCGTCCTGCTGTTTGGCGGGTTCGCGGCGCTACGTTATCTTTAAGGCTTCGGAAGTCGGGTTGAAGAGCAATGTTGGCTGAACTGAGCGCGCGAATTGGCTTGCGAGAGGTGGCGCTCGGCGTGTTCGCGGTCTCAGGCGTCGCGATCCTGGCTGCGCTGGGTTATGAGCATATCGGCGGATACGAACCGTGTGAGCTGTGCTTGCGCCAGCGTTGGGCCTACTATCTCGGCATTCCCGTCGCTCTGCTCGCCGCGCTGCTGGCGCATTCACGTCCCGGCCTGTCAGCGGCGCTTGTTGGCGTTGTCGGGCTCGCGTTCGTGCTGAATGCCGGTCTGGGCGTCCATCACGCTGGCGTGGAATGGGGCTGGTGGGCCGGACCATCGGGGTGTTCGGGCGGCGTGAACGTCTCTAGCGATGCCGGGGCGCTTATGGAGAGCTTGCGCAATGCCGAAGTCGTGCGATGTGACGAGCCGGCATTCCGCTTCCTCGGCCTGTCCTTCGCGGGGTGGAACGTTGTGACGTCGCTGGCAATCGCGGGACTGGCGGCGTTCGGGGCGCTGCGCCATGGCTCGGACATGCGCGCGACCGCCTGACTTGTCATCTCGAAAAAACCATAGTTCGACACCAATTTATGCTTGTGCCGTTGTGTAAAGGTCACTTGCGTAAATTGGAGTGAGTTGTGGATCAGCAGTGGAATGCGTTGGGTGCCCTGGCGCAAGGGGTTCTGCGTCAGGCAGCGGAAGCGCGGCAGGCGCCGGTGGCTCGGTTGCGCCAGGCAGAAGCAGAGCAGGGCGCGGTCGCATATGACCGCCGGAGCGCGCAGCCAGCGACCCGGGGCACGCCCGCGCAGACGCCGCGCCAGCTTGAGTTGCCGCTGAGCTAGAGAGTGCGTTCAGGATTTGTCCTCGCCGGTGGCCGCGGGCACGTCCGGCGCAGTGCTCCATTCCGTCCATGAGCCGTCGTAAACCGCGACGCGCTCATAACCCGCCGTCGCAAGCCCGAGTGCAAGAATGCAGGCCGTCACGCCAGACCCGCAGGTGGTGACGATCGGCTGATTCACGTCCACCTGGCCAAATTCGAACATCTGGCGGATTTGCTCGGGCGTGCGCAGCGTACCATCCGGGTTCAGCACCGCACCATAGGGCAGATTGAGCGAGCCGGGGATGTGGCCTGCGCGCGCATTGGGGCGCGGCTCGGGCGCTATCGCGTGAAAGCGCTCGGGCGAGCGGGCATCGACGATCTGCGCGCCGCCGCGCTCGCACAGCCGGCGCATGTCGTCGAGATCGCACACGAGATCACCCTGCATCCGCGCCGTGAAGTGCTTTTCCTGCGGCTTGGGCGGCGGATCGCTCTCGACCGGGCGAGCTTCAGCTTTCCATTTCGGCAGGCCGCCATCAAGCACCGCCACGTCGTCATGGCCCATCACGCGGAACATCCACCACGCGCGCGGCGCGCTGTACATCCCGGCATCGTCATAGACCACCACCTTGTCGCCGTCTCCGATACCCATTTTGCGCATCCGCGAGACGAATTTCTCCGGGGCGGGCAGCATGTGCGGCAGCGGATTCGACGTGTCGGCGATCTCGTCGATATCAAAGAATTGCGCGCCGGGGATGTGCTCCTCCTGGTAGCGCGCGTCGAGCGGCATGCCCGGGAAGGGGCTGTAACTGGCATCGAGGATCTTGACATCCGGTGCGTCCAGATGCGCCGCGAGCCATTCGGTGCTGACCAGCCAGTTGCGCGTGGATTGAGGCATTACGTTTCCCCGCATTGTCGTGGTTGGGCGCGGTTTGCGCGTTATTCGGCGTCGACGAACACCTGTGGCACGCTGGGTTCGCGCTCAAGCCAGCTCGGCACCGGCAAGCCCTTTTCGCGCAGGAAAGCCGGGTTGAAGATCTTGCTTTGATAGCGCTGGCCGTAATCGCACAGGATGGTCACGATGGTGTGGCCTGGCCCTAGATCGCGCGCCAGCCGCATCGCGCCAGCCACGTTCACGCCGGTGGAGCCGCCCATGCACATGCCTTCTTCGCTCAGGAGGGCATAGGCGACATTGAGCGCCTCGGTATCGTCGATCTGGTAGGCGTGGTCCACCGTGACGCCTTCGAGGTTGGCGGTCACGCGGCCCTGGCCGATGCCTTCGGTGATCGAGCCGCCTTCGGCTTTCAACTCGCCGTGGGCGTAATGGTTGTAAAGCGCGCTGCCCATCGGGTCGGAGATGCCGATAACGACGTCGTCGCGCTTGGCTTTCAGGCCCATCGACACGCCGCCGAGCGTGCCGCCCGTGCCGACCGCACAGATGAAGCCGTCGACCTTGCCGCCGGTTTGTTCCCAGATTTCCTCCGCCGTGGTTTCGATATGGCCGGTGCGGTTGGCGACGTTGTCGAACTGGTTGGCCCAGATCGCGCCGTTGGGCTCGCTCTCGTTCAGCGTCTCCGCGAGGCGGGCGGAATATCTCACATAGTTGTTGGGATTGCGGTAGGGCACGGCGGGCACCTCGATAAGCTCTGCGCCCATCAGGCGCAGGGTGTCCTTCTTCTCCTGTGACTGGGTCTCCGGGATGACAATCACAGTGCGGTAGCCCAGCACATTGCCGACCATCGTCAGGCCGATGCCGGTGTTTCCGGCCGTGCCTTCCACGACCACGCCGCCCGGGCGCAGCAGCCCGCGCTTCTCCGCATCGCGGATGATGAACAGCGCCGCGCGGTCCTTCACCGACTGGCCGGGGTTCAGGAACTCCGCCTTGCCGTAGATGTCGCAGCCGGTTTCCTTGCTGGCGCGCGTCAACCGGATTAGCGGCGTATTACCGATGCACTGGAGGGCATTGTGCTTGACGCTCAAGAGGCGGTCCTTTTTCGTGAGGGCTTGGCAATGGCGCGTCCGAAAGGGCGCACCGTCTTCGAGATTTTCAGAATCGCTCACTGTCTCCAGATTACTGAGCGTGGTTCGGCGGCGCAAGAGCGCACGGTGCGGCTTGCTCGCGGCCGCAGCCGGCGACTACGCTGAGCGCCTACGCCCGCCCTACAGGATCATCACATGACCGGCAGCGCGCTGTTCTTTTACGTGTCCAAGCTTGCCTGGTTCGTGGTTCAGCCCTCCAGCCTGATCGCGCTGCTGCTGATCGCCGGTCTGGTGCTGGCGATCTGGCGACGGCGCTGGGGGCTGCGCCTTGCGTGGGCTGGCGCCGCGCTTTATGTCATCGCCGGATTTTCGCCGCTGGGCCACTGGCTCATGCTGCCCCTGGAGGAGCGTTTTCCGCGACCGGACCTGCGCGCGCCCGTCGACGGCATTATCGTGCTGGGCGGATCGGTCGATACGCTTGTGAGTGGGGGGCGGGGGCTAACAGCGCTCAACGAGGCGGGCGAGCGCCTGAGCGAGGGCGCGGCGCTGGCGCGGCGGTTTACCGAGGCGCGGCTGGTATTCTCCGGCGG
>CAYFVF010000175.1:0-4207 GCA_964346335.1 uncultured Hyphomicrobiaceae bacterium | reverse complement strand
ATGGCGTGAGCGAGAAGCTGGCCGTGCGTGAGCATGTTGACGGGTGCGCGGTGCTGGATGTGCTGGATGCAAATGGTGCGGTGCGCCGAACCGCGGAAGTGACGTCGGACTGGTGGCCTGGCCAACCGGTTTGGCGCGGCGCGATCGACGGTGCGCCGGTCGCCGTGCAGTTTCGCCCGCTCCTGAACGGCTACCAGCTTACCCATCGCGGTATCCGCCTGCCCGCGCATGTGTTCACCGAGCGCGAGGCGGAACTGGCCGCGCTGATGCCCGTGCGCGAGGCGCCGGACACCTCCAAGATGCTCCTTTGCCCGATGCCCGGGCTGGTTGTCACCATTGACGTCAAGCAAGGCCAGGAAGTGAAGGCGGGCGAGCGGCTCTGCGCGGTCGAGGCTATGAAGATGGAAAATATCCTGCGCGCGGAACGTGACGGTGTGGTCGCCAAGATCAATGCCGGGCCGGGAGACAGCCTGGCGGTCGATGATGTCATCATGGAATTTGAATAACGGCGCTCATGATCTTTTATTTCGCGTATGGCTCCAACATGCACCCGCGCACCATGCGCGAGCGATGTCCCGGCGCGCGCCCGCACGGTCTGGCCCGGCTCGATGGCTGGCGCTTTTTCATCAACCGGCGCGGAGCGGCGTCAATCTGGCCGGACCCGAACGGCGTCGTCTACGGTGTGCTGTGGGCGTGCCAACTTGGGCATTTCGCGGGGCTGGATGCGTTTGAGGGTGTGCGCTGGCATCATTACTTTCGCCGCCGGCTGTTCGTCGCGCTGCCTCATGCGCATGTCGGCGCGTTTGCCTACATTGGCACGCGCCACATGACCGGGCGGGCGCGGCCCAATTACATGCTCGGCGCGGTGCTGCCGGGCGCCCGTGCTTTCGGGTTGCCTGGTGGATATGTCAGCGAACTGGAAAGCTGGCTGCCGCGCCATGCTCTCGGGGCGCAGGGCCATGCGAACCGGTATGTCGGCCGGCGTAGGCCTGTCCGCTTTCCGCGATAGAACGCGATCCGAAAAGCCTGTCCCGGACCTGATCCGGGATGGCGAGCGGTTCCGGATCACTTGCGCGCGAAATCTCAAAGCTCAAGCCCCGTTACGGCGCGGTCAGAACGAATTTGGCTTGAGGGCAGGAGCGTGGCCATGTCGGACCAACGAACGGTTCATATCCGTATCGACGGCGATGTGCAGGGTGTTTATTTCCGCGGCTGGGCGCGCGAGCAGGCCGAGGCGCTGGGCCTGTCCGGCTGGATCCGCAACCGGCGTGACGGCGGCGTCGAGGCGTTGTTCGCCGGGCCGGCAGACAACGTCGGCATCATTCTGGATCGCTGCCGCTTCGGCCCGCGGGACGCGCGCGTGGAGAACATCAAGATCATCCAGGATGGCGGGGTTGCGCCGGAGGGCTTCGTTATCAAACCGACGAAGTAGCGGGCTCCGCGGCCGCATCCTCGTAGGCTTGTGACGCTTCCAGCCAGTCTTCCTCGGCCTGCTCCAGTTCCTTGGCCAGTTCGCCGCGCTTGCGGGCATATTGTTGGGCCTTGTCCGGCGCTGTCTCGTAAAATGCCGCGTCGGCAAGCGCTTCGTCGAGCTTTGCGAGCTTCGCTTGCAGATCATCCATGCGGTTTTCGTGATGCTTGATCGTTTTTTTCAAGGGCGCGAGTTCGGCGCGGCGTGACGCGGCGGCGCGGCGGCCGGCGTTTCGGCTGGTCCGGCCACTGGGCGCGGTCGAAGCGCTGCGCGTGCCCGGGCGTGGGCCGGTCACCTGCGCGCGGTAGCTGGCGATGTCGCCGTCATAAGGCGCGGCGGTGCCATCGGCCACCAGCCAGAGACGGTCGGCGCAGGCTTCCAGCAAGTGCCGATCGTGACTGATGAGGATCACCGCCCCCTCATACTCGTTCAGCCCTTGAATGAGGGCTTCGCGGCTGTCGACGTCGAGGTGGTTGGTCGGCTCGTCGAGGATCAGCAGATGCGGCGCGCCGAAGGATGCGAGCGCCATCAGCAGACGAGCCTTTTCCCCGCCCGAGAGCTTTTCGCATTTCGTGTCGGCCTTGTCCGCGCCGAAGCCAAGCTGGCCAAGCCTGGAGCGTTTCTGCGCCTCGGTCGCGTCCTCCATGCGCGCGGCGATGTAGTCATAAGGGGACTTTGCCGGGTCGAGATCGTCCATCTGGTGCTGGGCGAAAAAGCCGGTTTCCATCTTCTTGGAGGCGCGGCGGTGGCCGGATGTCGGCTCGATACGACCGGCCAGCAGCTTCGCCAATGTGCTCTTGCCATTGCCGTTCGCGCCCAGCAGGGCGATGCGGTCGTCGACGTCGAGCCGCAGGTCCAGATCGCGCAGCACCGGCGTGCCGGGGTCATAGCCGAAAGCGGCATTTTCGATGCGGATCAGCGGGTTGCCAAGCGGGCGCTCGGGCGAGGGGAAGCGGAACGGCGTGACCTGCTCTTCCACCGCCGCCGCGATCGGCTGCATCTTCGCCAGCGCCTTCAGCCGGCTTTGCGCCTGCCGCGCCTTGTTGGCCTGGGCGCGGAAGCGCTCGACGAACGCCTCCATGTGCCGGCGCATGTCGTCCTGCTTCTTGCGCAGCTTGAGCTGCAGGCGCTGCTGCTCCCGGCGCGTATCCTCGAAGGTGTCGTAGCCGCCGGAATAAAGCGTGAGCTTGCGGTTCTCCAGATGCAGGATCGCATCGACGCCGGCATTGAGGATGTCGCGGTCATGGCTCACGACGATGACCGTATGCGGATAGGTCCGCAGGAAGTTTTCCAGCCACATCACGCCTTCGAGGTCGAGATAGTTCGTTGGCTCGTCGAGCAGCAGCAAATCCGGTGCGGCGAACAGCACCGAGGCGAGCGCGACGCGCATCCGCCATCCGCCGGAGAAAGCCGCGCACGGCTTGGCTTGCGCGTGGTCATCAAAGCCGAGCCCGGAAAGGATAGTGGCCGCGCGGGCCGGTGCAGCGTGGGCGTCGATATCATTCAAGCGCAGGTGGATCTCGCTGATGCGCTCGGGGTCGGTCGCGGTTTCCGCATCGGCGAGCAGCCGGGCGCGCTCGGTATCAGCCGCGAGGACGGTGTCCAGCAGGCTCTCCGGTCCTCCGGGGGCTTCCTGTGCGACCTGGCCGATGCGCGTGTTCTTGGGGATCGAAATGCTACCGTCGTCTGGCGGGATCTCGCCGGTGATCAGGCGCAGCAGCGTGGATTTGCCCGCGCCGTTGCGCCCCACGAGGCCCACCTTGTGGCCAGCGGGAATTGCGGCCGTCGCGCCTTCGAGCAGCGGTTTGCCCTCGATCCGATAGGTCAAATCGTTTATATGCAGCATGGCCGAAACGTTTGAGAGCGGGGCGCGAAATGCAAGATTTTTCTTTCGCCCGCGTGGTGGCGCGGCCCCTTGCCGGGCAGGGGCGCGGCGGCTATAAGCACGGCAAGTTCACGTTGCCAAACACGAGGGATATCCGGCATGGCCACAGAGCGAACGCTTTCCATCATCAAGCCTGATGCGACCGAACGCAACATCACCGGCAAGATCGTTGCCATGCTGGAAGATGGCGGTCTCCGGGTCGTGGCGCAAAAGCGTGTGCGCTGGTCACGCGAGCAGGCGGAAAAGTTTTACGAGGTGCACAAGGAACGCCCGTTCTATGGCGACCTGGTCAACTTCATGACCTCCGGGCCGATCGTCCTGCAGGTGCTCGAAGGCGATGACGCCGTGGCGAAGAACCGCGAGATTATGGGCGCGACGAACCCGTCAGAGGCGGGGCCCGGCACCATCCGCGCGGCGTTCGCCGAGAACATCGAGCGCAATTCCGTTCACGGCTCGGACAGCCCCGAGAATGCGCAAAACGAGATCGCGCAGTGCTTCGATGACCGCGAGATCGTTGGCTAAATGTCGGTGGAGGCTCGGAGTGGAACTCCGACCGAAGACAAAGACGGATGAGCCGACCTAGAACCGGTGCTTGAGCGTTCCGCGAATGATGACGTCATCCTCGCCGGTCTCGCTCTTGGCCCCCGCAGCAGGCGTGTCATTAAACTCGAACGTCGGCTGCTCCGGCTTGCCATAGAGCAACTCCAAACCGAAATCCAGCTTCGGCAGTGTGCCGATATACCCGATGCCCGGAATCGACACGGCAGTGCCCTCAGAGTCCGAGGGGCTGGCCAATGTCGGGTCGATCATGCGCAGAGCAGGCAGTTCATCGCCAACCCGTGTGGCGGGCG
>CAYFVF010000174.1:0-4247 GCA_964346335.1 uncultured Hyphomicrobiaceae bacterium | reverse complement strand
GTGCCGGCGTCTGGAGATATCGACGAAGCCGCGTGCGATCTCCGGCTGGAGCGCATGGGGCATCTCAAAGGGCTGGCCGCGCATCTTGGGGGCGCGGAGACGCCAGCGCGCCTCACAACCGCTTGACGCTGTGCCGATGGCCCGCCTTGCCATCGTGCATGGAGAGGGAGTTTCCGGGCAATGCCAATTCAATGGCTCGACGTCATCCTGATTCTCATCATGTTCATCTCCGCCTTTCTGGCGATGCTGCGCGGTCTCACGCGCGAGATGCTGTCAATTGTCTCATGGGCGCTGGCGGCCGTCGCCGCGCTGTTCGCCTATCCCGCGTACCGCGATACCGCGCGCCAATATGTCGAGCCACCCATGCTGGCGGATGGCGTGCTGATCGGCACGGTGTTCCTGATCACGCTGATCATCGTCAGCCTCATCACGGTGCGCATATCCGATTACATCCTCGACAGCCGCGTGGGCGCGCTGGATCGCACGCTCGGATTCGTCTTCGGGCTGGCGCGCGGACTGATCCTGGTGGTGATCGCGTTCGAACTTCTGAGCATGTTGGTGCCCAAGGAAACGCATCCGCGCTGGGTCACGGAAGCACGCTCGCTGCCTGTGATCGAAAGCACCGGCGCGGCGATCATATCGCTGCTGCCCGATAATCCGGCATCGGTGTTCCGCGAGGATGGTGAACCGCAATAGGGATAGTGATCGCGCCGCGTTTCCGCCGATGCGGCGGGCCGCGCCTGTGTAAACGTCATAAAACTGACATTAGGCATTGCGTGCGCAGGCGTAATGCGCATATTTGCTGTGTATGCAATCGGGGTTCGGTTGTGCACCCCGGCTCCAATGGGCAATGGAGCTTGGCCTATGGCCACTGATACCATGCTTGAGGACGACAAGCTCCGCGAGGAGTGCGGCGTGTTCGGGGTTTTCAACCACGAGGACGCGGCGCCGCTGACGGTCCTGGGACTTCATGCGCTGCAACATCGCGGGCAGGAAGCCGCCGGCATTGTCTCTTACGACGGCGAACACTTCCATTCCGAGCGCCGGCTGGGACTCGTCGGCGACCAATTCACCAAGAAATCCGTTGTCGACAGGCTGAGCGGGCACGCCGCCATCGGGCATGTGCGCTATTCCACCACCGGCGAAACCGCCATGCGTAACGTACAGCCGCTGTTCGCCGACCTCTCCGGGGGCGGCTTCGCGCTGGCGCATAACGGCAATATCACCAACGCCCTGAAATTACGCCAGGAACTCATCAACTCCGGCGCGATTTGCCAGTCTACCTCCGACACCGAAGTCATCATGCACCTGGTGGCGCGCAGCCGCAAAATCCCGCTGGTCGAGCGTTTGATCGACGCGTTGTTGCAGATCGAGGGTGGCTACGCGCTGGTTGTCGTCACCAAGAAAAAGCTGATCGGCGCGCGCGATCCGCTTGGCTTGCGCCCGCTGGTGCTGGGCAAGCTGGACGGGGCTTACGTATTCGCTTCGGAGACCTGCGCCCTCGACATCATCGGCGCGGAATTCATCCGCGAAGTGGATAACGGCGAGGTCGTGGTGATAACGCAAGACGGCGTTGAAAGCCACCGGCCCTTCCCGCCTCGCGCGGCCCGGCCCTGCCTTTTCGAATATATCTATTTCGCCCGCCCTGATTCAATCGTTGGCGGGCGAAGCGTTTACGAGGTGCGCAAAAACTTTGGCGCGCAATTGGCCCGAGAAGCGCCCGCCGATGCGGACCTTGTGGTACCGGTGCCCGATTCGGGCGTGCCATCAGCGATCGGCTACGCGCAAGCCAGCGGCCTGCCCTTCGAGCTCGGCATCATCCGAAACCATTACGTCGGGCGCACCTTCATCGAGCCGGAGCAGCACATCCGCCAGCTCGGGGTGAAGCTCAAGCACAGCGCCAACAGCGCGGTCATCCGGGGCAAGCGCATCGTCCTGATCGACGACAGCATCGTGCGCGGCACCACGTCGATCAAGATCGTGCAGATGATGTATGAAAAGGGCGCGCGCGAAGTCCATCTGCGCGTGGCCTGCCCACCGATCAGCTACCCCGACTTCTACGGCATCGACACGCCAGAGAAAACCAAGCTGCTCGCCACCCATCACACGCTTGACGAAATGCGTGACTTCATCGGCGTGGAAAGCATCGCGTTTCTGTCGGTCGACGGGGTTTACCGCGCACTCGGCTACGAGCAGCGGGATGCCGCCCACCCGCAATTCGCCGATCATTATTTCACCGGCGATTACCCGACACGCCTTGTCGATCAGGACGATAACCAGCCGCATGGCCAGCTTTCGCTTCTGGCCGAGGCGAGCTAACCGGGCAAGTCAGCAGCCATGTCGCTATCGCCATCTCCGGACCCCGGACGCCTGTCCGGCCGCACCGCCGTTGTCACCGGGGCCTCGCGGGGGATCGGCCGCGCCGTGGCGCTGGGCTTGGCGCGCGCGGGCGCGCATGTCATCGCGGTTGCACGGACCCGCGGCGGGCTAGAAGAACTGGACGACGACATCAAGGCCGCCGGCGGCGACTGCTCGCTTATCACGCTGGACCTCAAGCACGGCGACAAGATCGACGCGCTGGGGCCGACGCTTTACCAGCGCTGGCAACACATCGACATTTTCGTGGCAAATGCCGGCGTCCTCGGCACGCTCACCCCTGTCGCGCATATCCAGGATCGCGACTGGGACGAGGTCATGACAATCAACGTCACGGCAAACGTCAGGCTGATCCGCACGCTCGACCCGCTGCTGCGCCGCTCCGATGCCGGGCGCGCGATTTTCGTGTCGTCCGGCGTGGCGCAAAGCCCGCGGGCCTATTGGGGTGAGTATGCCGCATCGAAGGCCGCGCTGGAGACGCTGGCCTTGTGTTACGCCGCCGAGACCGCCTCTACCTCCGTGTGCGTCAACATCGTCAATCCGGGCAAGACACGCACCGCCATGCGCGCCAAGGCCTATCCCGGCGAGGACCCGCAGACGCTGAAGACCGCTGAGACGTTGGTGCCGATGTTCGTTGATCTCGCCAGCCCGGATTGTGACGTCACCGGCCAGCGGTTTGATTTCGACGATTGGGCGCGAGAGCGCACATAGTCGACAGTCACTCGGCCAGTTCGATCACCATGCCATCATAAGCCGGCTCGATGCCCGCAGGTAGCTCGCGCCTGAGGGCATTGTAATCGAGATCGCCGTGCATGTGCGTCAGCACGCCGCGCGCCACGCCAAAGCGGCGGATCCAGTCCATCGCCTGCGCGACCGTGAAATGACCAGGGTGCGTAGTGTGGCGCAGGGCATCGACCACCCAAACATCCAGATTGTCCAGCACCGGCAACGACCCATCTGGCAGCCCGCTGATGTCGCTGGAATATGCCAACCCGCCGACGCGAAAGCCCAACGAGACGATATTCCCGTGAAGCTGCGCAAACGGCATCGCCTCGATCGGCCCGCCGGCGCCGTCAACCACCACCGGCTTGCCCGGGCGAATGGTGTGCGGATTCAGGATCGGCGGATAACTGCTGCCCGCGGGCGTTTCAAAGCAATACGCAAAGCGGTGTCCGAGCGAGGCGCGCGTCGCTTCGTCGAAATAGACATCGAGTTGCTCGCGGCGGCGAAACACGATCGCGCGCAGATCGTCGATGCCGTGAGTGTGGTCGGCGTGGTCATGGGTATACAGCACCGCGTCCAGCCACGTGACCTCGTGGCGCAGGAGCTGTTCACGCAGATCGGGCGAGCTGTCCACCAGCACGGTTGTCGTGCCTTGCGGGCCGATGCGCTCGATCAGCAGCGAGCACCGCGTGCGCCGGTTGCGCGGCTCGCCGGGGTCGCATTTGCCCCAGTCGTCACCGATGCGCGGCACACCGCCGGATGAGCCGCAGCCCAGGATCGTGAAGCGGTAGCTCATAACGCGACCCGGCCTTTCTGCGTGGACGGCATCGCAGCGTCGCGCGGCAGGCGGGTGAACAGGCGGTAGACATTGTCCGTTGTGGCGCGCGCGATCTCGTGCTGAGTGACGCCCTTGACCTCGGCCAGCACCTTCGCGGTATGGCGGACATAGGCGGGCTCATTGCGCTTCCCGCGATAAGGCATCGGGGCGAGATAGGGTGCATCGGTCTCGACCAGCAGCCGGTCCATCGGCACCTCGGCGGCGATTTCGCGAAGCTCATCTGATTTTTTGAAGGTCAAGACGCCGGAAAATGATACGTAAAGCCCGAGAGCCAGCCCGCGCCGCGCCAGTTCCGGGCCGGACGTGAAGC
>CAYFVF010000173.1:0-4304 GCA_964346335.1 uncultured Hyphomicrobiaceae bacterium | reverse complement strand
GGCGACAAGCTCGCCGCGGCGGCTGACAAACTGCGTACCGCAGTCGCGATCTGCGCGCGCGATATCCGCGAACACTGCGGCTCGATGGACCCGGGCGGCGGACGCATCTTCAGTTGACTGACCGACAACAAGAGCTCTCTCAACACAGGTTGCGGCAAGGTCGTCAGCCGCATCGAGACACGCATGACCGGCCGATAACCCGAGACTTCAAAACAGGAAATTTGCCCGCTGCGGACGAGGTGCAAACGCCAACGCGCCGGAGGGGGCGTTTCGCGTGTTGAAGGCGCGGTGCGGGAAATCGTGGACCGCCCCATACGGGATCAAGGACGCTTCACGCCTTCTTGCCACCGATCACGTCGCCCGCGCGCAGCGCCTCGATCTCCGCCTCGCTCAGGCCGAGCGTGTCGCGCAGAACCTCGTAGGTATGCGCGCCCAGAAGCGGCGGCGCGTGGCGGTAGGTCACCGGCGTATCGCTGAACTTCACGGGATTTCCGATCAGGTCGACCTGCCCATCGGGCGCGCGCTCGTGGGGCATGGAGATGCGCATGTCGCGGGCCCTGGTCTGCGGATCGGCAAATACCTGCGATAGCGTATTGACCGGCCCGCATGGCACGCCGACCTCTTCGAGCGCGGCGATCCAGTAATCCGACGAGCGCGTGGCCGTAACCGCGTCGATCATCGGCATCAGGGTTTCGCGGTTGCGCACCCGCGCCACGTTGCGTGAAAAGCGTGGATCAGCCGCCCAATCCGGCTGGCCCAGCACATCGCACAGCCGCACGAACTGGCTGTCGTTGCCAACCGCGATAATGAAATGCGCGTCCGAGCCGGGGACCGTATCATAGGGCACGATATGCGGATGGCCATTGCCGCGGCGCGGCGGGTCCTCCCCGGAGACCAGATAGCCCAGCCCCTGATTGATGAGCCATGCAATCTGGCTGTCGAACAGCGCCACGTCGATATATTGGCCCTTGCCGGATTGCTGGCGCGCATGCAGGGCAGCGAGAATGGCTGACGCGGCGTACATCCCGCACATCACATCAGCGATGCCCACGCCAACCTTGGTTGGCCGTCCGCCCTCCTCGTCAGGAAAGCCGGTCAGGCTCATGATCCCGCCCATGCCCTGAACGAGGAAATCATAGCCCGCGCGCCCGCTGTAGGGTCCGGTCTGGCCAAAGCCCGTGATCGAGCAATAGATCAGCGCAGGGTTGATGGCTGACAGGCTGTCATAATCGAGGCCGTAACGCGCGAGGCCGCCGACCTTGAAGTTCTCGCACACCACGTCGCTCTGGGCTGCCAGCGCGCGGATCAGGTCCTGGCCCTGCTGGCTGGCCATGTCGATGGCGACCGAGCGCTTGTTGCGGTTGGTGCACAGGTAATACGCGCTTTCGCCGCTATCCTCGCCGTCCAGAAACGGCGGCCCCCAGCCGCGCGTATCATCGCCGGTGCCGGGGCGTTCCACCTTGACGACATCGGCGCCAAGATCACCAAGCAGTTGCGTGCAGCTGGGCCCCGCGAGAATGCGGGTCAGATCAAGCACGCGCAGACCGGCTAGCGGTCCGCGCGCTTCGCGTTCACTCTCGCCGGCTTTCGCATCAGCCATGACTTGCTTGCGATCCCTTCTCAACGCGCGCGGACGACGCCGCCGATTGCCAGCGCGAGCAGCAAATGGCCAACAAGCGACGCCCACGCCATATCACCGAATCCCAGAAAGGCCGGGAAACCGGCAGCCAGGTGCGCCATGACATAAAGCGCAAACACCCAAAGTGCGACCCCGTAGGCCACGCTTACGAGAACCCAAGGTAATCTCGGCGACACCGCGATCGCAAGCGGGCGCACCACGAACGCATACCCTATCGGATAAGCGATCAGCCCGACGAAAATATGAATGGCCTGTGCGATCATCCGGTCGCCAAGGCCAAACACCGCCTGGATCAGCCCCGCCGGCTCCAGCGGCCCGCCGATCCATAATGGCGTGATGACGCGCGCCCAGATCTCCCAGGCGATAAGCCCGGCAAGGCCCGCGAGCAATATCGTGATGAAAGTGGCGCCGTCGAGCGCTGGCAGCAGCCGGCCGCCACGTTGGGTGAGTGTTTCAGACATGATTTCGATCCTCTCCATTGATGTGCGTGCCCCCGCCGCGAGCGTTGAGCAGCAGCGGCGCGGCGCTGTGAGTAATGCCCTTTTTCTAGCTGGAGCGCGCGCTGCGATTAATGCACAACCCGTTCAAGCGCGAACACGTTAAGGCGAGCGGCGGTTGAATTTGCAGGCGAGGCGCGCGGCACTTCTGGCGAAGCGCACCGGATCGAATTAGACTGACGGCATGGCATTCAGTTTTCGACACGACAACGCCGGCGAGGACGATAGCGACGGCCAGCCTCTGGCGCAGCGGCACACGCGTCTGGAGCTAGCCACGCGCGGCCCCGGCTTCACCGATATCACCAACCATATCGCGCATTGGCTTGGCGATATCAGCGCCTCCCAGGGGCTGCTGACGGCGTTCATCGCGCACACCTCGGCCTCGCTCCTGATACAGGAAAACGCGGACCCCGACGTGCAGAGCGACCTGCTGCGCGCACTGGAAACATTGGCGCCGCGCGATTCGCCCTATCGCCACGCCGTGGAGGGGCCAGACGACATGCCCGCGCATATCAAGGCGATGCTGACCTCGGTGAGCCTGTCCATCCCGGTGATTGGCGCGAGCATGGCGCTGGGCACATGGCAAGGCGTGTATGTCCTTGAGCACCGTGACAACCCGCATCACCGGCGTGTCGACCTGCAATTTATCGGTACGATTTCGGGCTGACTCGCGCAGAGATTGTGGATAACGCAGTGCGGCCTGAGAACAACGCTGGGCGCACCTTTGACAGTAACGTTAATGTAACAAGCGGGATGGATTTCGCGGCCACAAGGAGTAGGTTGGCCGCCGGGCATACGAGGGTAAAAGACGCCATTGTCAGGCGCGTTTTGAGTATAGATCAGGCGATGCAGCGTATTCTTCTGGCCGAAGATGATGAGTCCATGCGCCGTTTTCTGGGCCGCGCGCTCGAACGCGCCGGGTACGAGGTGCGCGCGTTCTGCGACGGGGCACAGGCGTACCGCTGCCTGCGGCGCGAGCCGTTCACGCTCCTGCTCACGGATATCGTGATGCCGGAGATGGACGGGATCGAGCTTGCCCGGCGCGCCTCTGATCTCGACCCCGACCTCAAAATCATGTTCATAACGGGGTTTGCGGCCGTGGCGCTGCACCCCGAGTCCGCCGCGCCGCGCAACGCGAAGATCTTGTCGAAACCTATCCACCTGCGCCATTTGGTCGATGAGGTCGGCCGGCTGCTGGCCGCGTAACGGTCAGCGCGCCAGCGCGAAAGGCTTGCCGTCGCGCGCGCTGTCATGCTATCGAACACCGCTGTTAAACGGGGCGAGGATCACCACTTTCAGCGCGCATAGCTCAGCGGGAGAGCACTACGTTGACATCGTAGGGGTCCCTGGTTCGATCCCAGGTGCGCGCACCATTCAACTACCCGGTTTCCTTGACTTTTTCGACTTCAGTTGTGGGGTGGTGTTCAGAGCCTCATCGACTTGCCCCAGATTTACCCCAGTATTTTGGTCACCACCCGTTGCTTCCCTTTTGGCGGATTGCAACTCCAGATTGGTTAACCAATCCCTGCCGATAGCGTGGACGCGCTCGGTGATTTCGAATTTCTGCTCGTGCCCGTAGTGCAAAAGCGGCATCCGAACGCTCTTCCATCGGAATGCCGTCATAAGCCCCTGAAGGCTACCACCAGCGTTCTGATAGTTGCGGTTGGCCTTGTGCCCTCCCCAGGCGTGCGAGCCGTAGAACGCGACGCCAGCCTTGTCGCAGGCCCGCTGGACCGCGCGCTTGACGTTGTGGCGGTTCCAGGTGCCGAACAGCGCGTCGCGCTCGCGCCAGCCCGGCATTGCTTCGATGGCCTCGATTACATCGGACGCCAGCACGATCTGGACCGGATTGCCGACCTTGTCATATTCGGGCAGGTTCAACCGCCACGGCCAGATCTCGTCATCGATGTCGGAGGGTGTGCAGCGCAACGCCTCTGAAATTCTGAGCCCGTGCGTCACCAGCAGTATCATCAGCGCGTAAAAGCGCTCATTGAGATGCGGCATGACGGCGCCGTACCAGCTATCCGGCGGCGACATAACCTTCTTGTGCTGGTTCCAGCCTTTCGGCTTTTTGAACGTGCGCGCGGGCGCGAGGCCGGCCTCCATGGCATCGTTGTAGACCGCGCTAATCGGGTCATAGACGTGCCGCGCCTGTGTGTTGGGCTTGC
>CAYFVF010000172.1:0-4322 GCA_964346335.1 uncultured Hyphomicrobiaceae bacterium | reverse complement strand
GAGTTGCGCGCGCTGCCGCTGTCAGAGGCGCTGGAGTTCTTGCGCGGACGCTGGAGTGAGGCGCTGGATCGTGACCTGACGCGCACGGGCGTTGCCGCGTGAGCCTGGCGCCCGCGACATACCGGCTGACGATCACGCCCGGCCGCGAGCAGGACGCACAGCGTTTTGCTGAATCGCTGGAAGAGGACCTGAATCCGCGCGGTGCTGGCGGTACGTCCAGCATCAGCTATTACGAGGAAGCCCCTGGCCGCTGGATCGTCGAGGTCATCGGCGCGGATATGCCCGGCCTGCCGGCCCTGCGCGCGGCGGCACGCAAGACATTTGGCGATCCGACCGGTTTTCCCGCGTTCTCCGTTTCCCGGATGCCCGATATCGACTGGGTGTCCCACAGCCAGCTGGGGCTGCCGCCGGTCCGTGCCGGGTCATTCGTCGTCTACGGCAGCCACGATCGTGAGCGGGTTCACGGGCGCCGGCTCGGCATTCAGATCGACGCGGGCGAAGCTTTCGGCACCGCGCATCACGGTACGACGCTGGGCTGCCTGATCGCGCTGGACTGGCTCTCGCGGCTTGGTCCGCTGGGGCGCGTGCTTGATGTCGGGACCGGAAGTGGCGTGTTGGCAATCGCGGCGGCCAAGCGCGGGGCCATGTGGGTCCTTGCCACCGATATCGAGGACACCGCTGTGCGTGTCGCGCGCGCGAACATCTCGCTCAACGCTGTCGGCCACACCGCTACCTGCATCGAGGCCGAGGGAATGCGCCACCGCGAGGTCCGCGCCGGCGCCCCGTTTGATGTCGTGCTGGCCAATATTCACGCCGCCCCGCTGAGCGCCATGGCGGCCGATATTCGCGAGGCAGTCGCGCCGCGTGGCACGCTGGTGCTGTCCGGGCTGCTGGGTGGTCAGGCGCGGCGGATGGTAGGGCGATACAACGCCGCGGGCTTCGAGCTCCGGCGGCGCATCGATCGCGAAGGCTGGGCCACCCTCGTCATGACGCGCCGCCGGGAGCTTGTCCGGTAACGATATTGTTACGCTGGTGCTGAAGTCGGCAAGCGCTCCCCACCTCCCGACTCAGCGGCTTATGCGCTTTGGCGCGTGCTCTTGCCCTGGCGTAGGCGGTCGATCTGTTCAACGGAATAGCCAAGGCGGTCGAGCGTGCTGTCATCGAGCCGCTTCAGATAGCTGTCCATGATCTGTTGCTCTTCATTCTCACGCGATGCCAGCGACGCTTTCGGCACCCGCTTGAAGACGTCGGATAGCCGCAGCGTATGACGGGAAACCTTGATCTCGCTCATGATATCTGCCCTTTTCAACTCGGGTCGGCCAAACCGGAGCGGGCTTTTTCACCGCATCCTGAATGTTACCTGGAACAGACACGTCAAGCGGAAAAGGCGGTTTTGTGCATTGCAGTAATGCGTGCGCGCATGTGTCAGTGGCATGGCGTTTCGCGGGCATTGATGGGGCCGTAGACACGGGCTAAAACCAGAGGAATGTTTCAGGATTTCGAGGATAGAGGTGGCCCGGGGCGGATCGCTGCGCGGGTGGACAGGCTACGCGCGGCGCTCGTCGAGCGGGGTCTGGACGGCTGGCTGACGCCGCACGCGGACGCGTATCAAAACGAGTTCATTCCGCCCAGCGAGGAGCGGTTGTTGTGGCTCACTGGCTTTTCCGGCTCATGGGGCATGGCGGTGGTGCTGCCCGAGAGCGCTGCGCTGTTCGTTGACGGCCGCTACACGCTGCAAGCCGCGCACCAGACCGATCGCACCGTCTTCGAGATCATCAAGGCGCCGGACACGCGCCCCGATGCCTGGCTCGGCGAAACCTTGCAGGCTGGTCAGCGCCTGGGGTTCGACCCGCGGCTGCACACCATCACCGGGGCGCGCAAGCTGCGCGAGGCGGCGGAGATGGCTGGCGCGGACCTGGTCGCGGTGAGCGACAACCCCATCGACACACTCTGGAATGACAGGCCGGCGCCGCCCGCCGCCCCGGTGCGCCCTCACCCAATGACTTTCGCGGGCGAGCAGGCGGAGACGAGGGTCGCGCGCGTGCGCGGGACGCTGGCGAAGAGCGGCGAGGACGCTGTGCTGTTGAGCGCGCCGGAATCCGTCGCCTGGCTGTTGAATATCCGCGGCAGCGATGTCGCCCACACGCCGATTGCGCTGGCACGCGCGCTGGTTCCGGCGGACGGGCCGGTGCAGCTGTTTGTAGCGCCAGAACAGGTGGACGCTGAAACGCGCGCTGCGCTGAGCGACGCCGTGACGATCCATGCGCCCGACGTGATGGCCGAGCAGCTGGCCGCGTTCGCCCAGGCGCATCGGGCGCCTCCGAAGGTCCGGTTGGACCCCAACCATGCGTCGCGCTGGCTGGCGGATATGGTCGAAGACAGCGGCGCGGAGATCAGCGAAGCCGCCGACCCATGCCTGCGTGCGCGAGCGATCAAGAACGAAACCGAAATCGGCGGCGCGCGCGCGGCGCATCTGCGCGACGGCGTGGCCGTAACGCGCTTTCTCGCGTGGCTCGACCGTAATGCGCCCAGCGGTACGCTCGACGAGATTGGGGCAGCCCTGCATCTCGAAGCGTGCCGCGCGCAATCCGGTGAACTTCAGGACATCAGCTTCGACACCATCTCCGGCGCTGGACCGAACGGCGCGATCGTACACTATCGTGTCACGCACGCGACCAACCGCCCTCTTGAGCCGGGTACGCTCTATCTCGTCGATTCCGGCGGGCAGTACCGCGACGGCACAACCGACATCACCCGTACGATCGCGATCGGCCAGCCGAGCCAGGCCATGCGCCGGCATTTCACGCTCGTTTTCAAAGGGCACATCGCCATCGCCACGCTACGCTTCCCCAAGGGCGCGCGCGGGGTGGACATCGACGGCTTTGCGCGCCGCGCACTGTGGGAAGCGGGCCTGAACTACGATCACGGCACCGGCCACGGCGTCGGCAGCTTCCTGTCGGTGCATGAAGGGCCGCAGAGTATCAGTACGCGCGGGCTGACCGAGCTGGAGCCGGGCATGATCGTGTCCAACGAGCCAGGTTATTACCGCGAAGGCGAATACGGCATCCGCATCGAAAACCTTCTGTTAGTGCTGCCGCCAGAAGCCATCGCGGGCGGCGAGCGCGAGATGTTGCGCTTCGAGACGCTGACGCTGGCGCCGATCGACAGGCGGCTGGTCATGCCAGAGTTGCTGAGCGCCGCCGAACTGGCTTGGATAGATGCCTATCAAGCCGATGTGCGCGCGCGCCTGGGGCCGCACCTGCAAGGTGACGAATTGGCCTGGCTGGAGCAGGCGACCGCGCCGCTCCGAGAGGCCTGAGCGCTCAACCGCGCGACCCCGCTTCGGCCAACCGCGGCGCATTTTCTTCAGCATCCGCCTGATGCACCGGCTCGAACAGCGGCGACGCGCCGGTGATCAGCCGCGCGCCCTTGCCGAAGGTCAGATACGCCCAGAACCACTGGATCGCCACAAGAAGCGGGGCGCGCACGCCGATCAGGAAATAAATGTGCGCCAGCCCCCAAAGCCACCAGGCCGCCGCGCCCTTCAGCTTGATCCGTCCGAAATCCGCGACCGCCGAATGCCGCCCAATGGTGGCGAGGTTTCCGTTATGCCGGTACTTGAACGGCTTGCCCGTGCGCTTGCGGCCCTTCGCAACGCGGCGCAGCACGTCCGCCACATAGCGACCCTGTTGCTTGGCGGCGGGCGCGATCCCCGGCACCGGCTGGCCGTTTTTCCACTCCGCCTTGGCGGCATCGCCGATCACGAAGACCTCGGGATGGCCCGGCACGGACAGGTCCGGCTCGACAGGCACCCGCCCAGTCCGGTCGGTCTCGACGCCGAGCCAATCCTTGACGTGCGGCACGGCCACGCCCGCGCCCCAGATCACGGTGGCTGACGGGATCAAGTCATCGCCGATGGCCGCGCCGCGCTCGCCCTCAACCTTCACCAAGCTGTTCAGCTTGACCTCCACGCCGAGCTTTTCCAGCGCCTGCTTCGCGTAAGCGGACAAGTCCTCGGGAAAGGCCTTAAGCACCCGGTCGCCCGCTTCGACCAGCACGACACGCGTCTGCTGGGGGTCGATCCGGCGGAAGTCGGCCGCGAGGGCATAGCGCGCAAGTTCGGCGATCGCGCCGGCCATCTCGACGCCGGTTGGCCCGCCGCCTACCACGACGAAAGTGAGCTGGCGCTGGCGCTCTTCTTCCGTTTCGGCGATCTCGGCGCGCTCAAAGGCCAGCAGGATGCGCTTGCGGATTTCCGTGGCGTCGATGATGCGCTTGAGGCCCGGCGCGTGCGGCGCCCAGTGGTCGTTGCCGAAATAGGA
>CAYFVF010000171.1:0-4331 GCA_964346335.1 uncultured Hyphomicrobiaceae bacterium | reverse complement strand
GCGGAAGTCCTGCGCAGTGTAGGTGTAGGTGCCGATAAACGTGATCTCCTGCAGCGTCATCCGGCGGATGTCGAGACCGCCCATCGCTGCGCCAAGACCGATATGGACGATCACGCCACCGGGGCGCACGCCCGCGCTGGCCGCCGCGCGCGTCGCCTCGATCCCGACGCCATCGATAACCAGATCGAAATCGCCGCCCGCGGCTTCCGGCGGCACGACCTGGAAATCGCCCGCCGCCGCGGCCACCGCGCGCCGGGCCGGGTTGGCCTCGACCAGCGTGATCTCGCGCGCGCCCCACGCGGCCAGCACGAGCGCCGCGCCCAGCCCGATCGCGCCCGCACCGATCACCTGGCACCGCGCCGCCGCGAGGGGCCGATCGAGGGCGCTTGCCGCAAGGCGCACCGCATGCCAGCCGCAGGCGAGGGGCTCGGCCAGCGCGGCCTTCTCGGTCGGCACGTCTTCGGGGATCGCAACGAGGTTGCGTTCGGGCATCACCAACCGCTCGGCGAACGCGCCCGCGCGCGGCGGCATGGAGATGATCTGGCGTTCGGGACACAGGTTGTCGCGCCCGGCGCGGCAGGCTTCGCAACTCCCGCACGTCACCAGCGGATTGATCGTCACGCGCGTGCCTTCGCCCGGCCCGGCGATCACACGGCCAGCCGCCTCATGCCCGAGGATCAGCGGCGCGGGCCGACGTTCATCGTGGCCGGCATAGGCGTGCATGTCCGAGCCGCAGATGCCGACATGCGCAATCTCGATCAGCGCGTTCGCGCCCGGCTCCGGGTCAGGCGCATCGCGATATTCCAGCGTCTCCGGCCCGGTGTAGACGAGCGCCTTCATTTCGCGGTGAAGCCCCCATCAACGAACAGGATTTGCCCGGTCACGTAGTCGCTCGCCGGCGCGCACAGGAACAGCGCCGGGCCGACCAGATCAGCGGGTTCGCCGTTGCGGCCGATGCAGGTGGCCCGCGCATTGTGGGCTGCGCGGTCCGGGTCATCGAACACGGCCGCCGTCAATTCGGTCGGGAAGAAGCCTGGCGCGAGCGCGTTTGCCGTGATGCCATGCTGTGACCACGCCTCGGCCATTGCGCGGGTGAGTTGACCGACGCCGCCCTTCGACGCGCCGTAGGCAATGCCGCCGGGGAAAGCCCGGACCGTCTGAAGCGATGCGAAGTTTACGATGCGGCCCCAGCCTTTCGCCTTCATCGCCGGAGCCAGTGCCTGCGCGAGGAAGAACGGGCTGGACAGGTTCAGGTCAATCGTTTTCTGCCAGCCTTCGCGCGTCACGTTATCGGCCGGTTCGCGCGTGTTGATCCCGGCGGCGTTGACGAGGATGTCCGGCGGTCCGTAAGGGTCGGCGATGCGCCGCGCGATGTCGGGAATTGTGTCGAGATCGGCCAGGTCGGCGCTGATGGCTGTCACTTCCCCGGCCGTTTCGCTCGCCCATGCGGCGATTTCCCCGCCGCGCCGCGCCACGCCGACGACTTTTGCGCCGCCTTCAGCCAGCGCCTGCGCAATGGTCGCGCCCAGCCCGGAGCTTGCCCCGGTGACGCAGGCCACGCGCCCCGTGACGGAGAAGTCGGGCGTCAGGCTCACGTCTCATCCTCGGCGCTGAGGTCGAAATTCGTGCCCGGGAACCATTTCGCCAGCCGGATATCCGCGGTGCGCGCATGCGCTTCCATGCCTTCCAGCCGGGAAATGCGCGCGGTTGCCTCGGCGACCGGGCGGGCGCCGTCACGCGTGGCGCGCTGCCATGTCACGAGCTTCATGTATTTGTGCACGGACAGCCCGCCGGTATAGCGCGCCGCGCCGGAGGTCGGCAGGACGTGGTTCGGGCCGGATGCCTTGTCACCGAAGGCCACGGTGGTTTCCTCGCCCAGGAACAGCGAGCCGTAGCAGCGCAGCCGTCCCAGCCACCAGTCCAGGTCGCGCGCCATCACCGTGAGGTGCTCCGGCGCGGTCTCATCGGACATCCGCGCCATCTCTTCGCGGTCGCCGCATAGCATCACCTCGGCATAGTCGCGCCAGGCGGCTTCCGCGCTGCTCTTGTTCGGCTCCGGCAGATCGGCGATCAGCTCGGGCACCCGCGCCAACACGGCTTCGGCCAGCGCGCGGTGATCTGTCACCAGCCAGACGGGCGAGTTGTAGCCGTGCTCGGCCTGCCCCACGAGGTCGGCCGCGACGATCTCGGCGTCCGCGCTGTCATCGGCGATGATGAGGCTGTCGGTTGGCCCGGCGATCATGTCGATGCCGACGCGCCCGAACAGGATGCGCTTGGCTTCCGCGACGAACTGGTTGCCGGGCCCGACAAGGATATCCGCCTTGGGCACGCCGAACAGGCCGAACGCCATCGCGGCGACGCCCTGCACGCCGCCAAGCGCGAGGATCGTATCCGCGCCGCACAGATCTGCCGTGTAGACGATCGCCGGGTGGATGCCCTGTCCCGGACGCGGCGGCGAGCAGGCAACGACGTTTGGGCAGCCGGCCACGCGCGCGGTCGTCACCGTCATCATCGCCGAGGCAATATGCGCATAGCGCCCGCCCGGCACATAGCAGCCGGCGGCATTGCAAGGGATCGCTTTTTGCCCCGCGATCAGGCCCGGGCGGAGTTCAACCTCGACATCGCCGATGCTGGCCTTTTGCGCCTCCGCGAAGCGCTTGATGTTCTCGTAGGCAAAGCGGATGTCGTCTTTCAGCTTTTGCGGAACCCTGGCCGCCGCCGCGTCGATCTCCTCGCGAGTCAGAACGATGTTGCCCTCGTACTTGTCGAACTTTCCGGCATAGGCGCGCGCCGCCGCCTCACCGCCGGCCTCGATTTCATCGAGGATCGCCTGAACGGCCTCGCGGACATCACCCGCATCACTGAGCGCGGTCTTTTCCGCCTTTTTCAGATATTCGATCGTCATGGACGTGCCTCTCCCGCTGTCTTGTCATGCTTTTTTCTTGATAGCCGAATTATGTGGGCCGCGCGAGACCTTGGCGATCAGGGCCGGCCATGCGCGCCTCACGCGGTGCCGCGCCGCGCGCCGCGAAACAGGACGGGAACCACGAGGAACAGCCCGATCAGCCGGAGAAGTTGGTGCCCTGCGACAAAGGCCGGGTCGACGCCCAGCGCCAGAGCCAGCGCGATCATGGTGTCGAAACCGCCAGGCGCCAGCGCCAGCCAGATCTGTATGAACGGCACGTCGAGATATGCCGCGGCGGGCCACGCAACCAACCCGGTGAGCACTACGGCAATGCTGATGCCGCCCGCGCTCGCGCTGAGACATCGGGCCAGATACGTCCGGTCTATACCTGCAAAGCGTGCCCCGATCGAGGCGCCGAGGATAATGAAGGCTATGGCGACCAGCGGCTCATGCAGCCGCCCGCTGACCGTGCCGGAGGCGAAGGCCGCGCCGGACACCAACATCGCACCCGTCAGCGCCGGTGCCGGAATGCGCAGCCGCCGCGCCAGCGCGAACCCGGCGGCAGCGGCCGCCAGCAAAGCGACAAGCGCGGGAGCCCGCAGGAGCGGCTTGGCAACGGATGGGATGCCCGTTTCCATGCCCAGCGCGACCACCAGCGGAGCGAATAGCATCAGCACCGCGAGGCGCAGCGCTTGCAAAACCGCAACGCGACGCTCGTCCACCTCCAGCTCATCGGCCAGCGCCATGACGATCGAAACCGCGCCGGGGATGGCGCAGAGCCGCGCGGTGGCCGGGTCGATCGCATGGAACCGGGTGAAGTAGCGCGGCAGCAGCACGATCAGGCCCGCCATTGCGACTGCGAGCGCCGTGATCGAAACGGGCCATTTCGGAAGGTTGTTCAGCGTTTCAGCCGTAATCGAGCTGCCTACCACGATGCCTAGCAGTAGCAGCGCGACATTACGCAGGGGCTGGGAGATTTGCTGATCGTGCCCGGAGAGCGCGGCGAGCGCGCAAGCGAGAATGGCGCCGCTCAGATATCCGCCCGGTATACCAACAAGCGCGAAGATCCCGCCCCCGGCGGCGGCAACGGCGACCGTTGCGGCTTGAACGGCAATGTCGCGGCGCGCAAGCGGCGTCATTTGCGCGGGTGGAGCCGGGGCGGCGCGGCGTGCGCTTGGCAGTGGGCTGAGATCACGGTGGGCATAATTGCCGCAATGTCCCGAGCCGCGCGCGTAATGTCAACCTCCCGCATCCACTCCCAAACGCAATGGCTGCACGCATGCCAGTGAGAGCTTCGCGGCGCACATAAAGCAGGTGTGTCATACTTCAAGATTGCCAGCAAAGTTGAACTATGGGATCGTCCTGCATCGCCTGCACTGAACGACTTGAATAGAGTTCAGATAGTTGGCGCAAATCATGGGAGGAA
>CAYFVF010000170.1:0-4342 GCA_964346335.1 uncultured Hyphomicrobiaceae bacterium | reverse complement strand
TCCATGCCGGGGCGGTCCTTGTCGGTCCCGATCTCCTTGCCCACGCGCTTTTCGATCCACGCGATCGCATACGCTACGCCGCGGCGCTCCTCGTGCGGCGTATCGGCCTTTTTCGTGGTGCGGATAATGTTGCGGATCTTGGCGATGTCCGCGCTGGTGAAGCGGAACTTGGTCTGCTCCTGGCAGCCATAGGCATGGCATACCGTCACCGTGTTGCCGCGCGGCGGGATCGTCTTGAACTCGTTGTAGTGCAGCGACGGCGAGCCTGCACGCTCATAGGTGCACCCGGCAAGAACGACGGCCACGACGACGGCGACAAACATCTGGCGCATGAGCATTCCATTGAAGGGGCGCTGACGATTGGACGGTAACAAGCAATATCTCCCTCGTATAGCAAGGCAGCGGTCAACCGGGAATTGACACCGCCGTGAGGGCGCCGGATTTGGCGTGTGTGTCGCGGCGCGGCCACACTCGTGGACCTTGCCTCGCCGGAGCGGCATAACTACGATCCGGGCAATGACAGCGCAACACACGAAACCGATTCACATCATCGGCGGCGGCCTGGCCGGTTCTGAAGCCGCGTGGCAGGCAGCGCAGGCCGGCGTTCCGGTCGTCCTCCACGAGATGCGCCCGGCGCGCGAGACCGACGCGCACAAGACGGACGGGCTGGCCGAGCTGGTGTGCTCGAACTCGTTCCGCTCCGATGACGCGCAGACCAACGCGGTCGGCCTGCTCCACGCCGAGATGCGCCGCGCCGACTCGCTGATCATGGCCGCGGGCGACCGGCATCAGCTTCCCGCGGGCGGCGCGCTGGCGGTGGACCGCGACGGGTTCTCCGCCGATGTCACACGCCACATCCACGAGCATCCGCTCATCACGGTCGAGCGCGGCGAGGTCTCCGGCATGCCGCCGGAAGACTGGGACAGCGTGATCATCGCGACCGGCCCGCTCACCTCGCCCGATCTGAGCGCGGCGATCCAGGGGCTGACCGGGGAAAGCGAACTCGCGTTCTTCGACGCCATCGCGCCGATCGTGTTCTTCGACAGCATCGACATGGACACCTGCTGGTTCCAGTCGCGCTACGACAAGCCCGGCCCCAGCGGCACCGGCGCGGACTACATCAACTGCCCGATGGACAAGGCGCAGTACGACGCGTTCATCGACGCGCTGATCGCCGCCGAAACGGTCGGCTTCAAGGAGTGGGAGAAGGACACGCCCTATTTCGATGGCTGCCTGCCGATCGAGGAGATGGCCGCGCGCGGACGCGAAACGCTGCGCCACGGGCCGATGAAGCCGATGGGCCTGACAAACCCGCGCGACCCGGATACGAAGCCCCACGCTGTCGTGCAGCTTCGCCAGGACAACGCGCTCGGCACGCTGTGGAACATGGTCGGCTTCCAGACCAAGATGCGCTACGGCGAGCAGGCGGAGGTGCTGCGCATGATCCCGGGGCTGGAGAACGCGCGTTTCGCGCGGCTGGGCGGACTGCATCGCAACACCTTCCTCAACAGCCCGCAGCTCCTGGACGAGAGCCTGCGCTTACGCGCTTGTCCCCGCCTGCGCTTCGCGGGGCAGATCACCGGAGTCGAAGGCTATGTCGAATCCGCCGCCATCGGGCTGCTCGCCGGGCGGTTCGCTGCCGCCGAGCGGCTGGGGCGCGCGCCGTCGCCTCCGCACGCGGTGACGGCAATGGGCGCGCTGCTGGCGCATATCACTGGCGGGCACCTGAGCGCGCCGGAGCAGCGCGGGAGCGCGCGCAGCTTCCAGCCGATGAACGTGAATTTCGGGCTTTTCCCGCCCGTAGACACCCCGCGCACGGACGAAAACGGCCAGCGCATCAAGGGCAAGCAAAAGTCGATCGCGCGCAAGAAGGCGATGTCCGCGCGCGCGCTCCAGGCTATCGACGCATGGCTCGCGCCCGCGCGTGCCGCGGCCGAATAGCCCATCAAATCCTCCCGGTCAGGTTGGCGCGCCACATGCGCCAGAAACCAGAGAACGGCTGTGGGGCGGGAAGTTCGTGGAGCGGATCGCGGCCCGGCTTGGCCAGCGTGCGCAAATGCCCGGGCACCAGCGCCAGCGGCAAGAATGCGGGCCGCGCCTGCGGCGGCAGCTTTCTGAAGTCCTGGGCCGCAACGTCCAAATGCGCCTGCGCCGCTTCGCGCAAGCGGGCCAATTCGCCGTGCAGGGCATCAGTTGCCTTCCCCTGCCGCACATCGCCGGTCTGCAGGCCCACGGCGGCAGCTTCGGCGCGCGGCAACAGCACCAGCCCCTGCGAACGATGTACAGGCAGCGCCCGCATGATCCCGGCCAAGCCGAACGCCACACCGCCGTGGCGCGCCAGGTGCGCGGTTTCCGCGTCGCGCTGGCCGAAAATATAGCCGCCAAGCTGGAACACGGTCCCGGCCGTGCGGGCGAGATAATCCTCCAGATGAGTCTGGTCCGGCATGGGCGTCGCGGACAGGTCGCTCTGGCGCGCGTCGATCATGTCGGTGAGCAGATCGCCGGGCAGCACGCAGCGTCGCCGCGCCAATCCCAGCGCATCCGCGACCGGGTGTCCGATCATATCGCCGGCTTCGGAGCGCTCCAGCGCCTCGCGCCACCACTCAAGCCGGATCTGGCCGAGCGTGGCATCGCTCACTTCCTCGCGCACGCGCGAAAGCTCGATGTTGAAAGCGAACACGGCGAGCAGATGATCCCGCTGCGGGTGCGGGGCAACCAGCGCGGCGCGGTAGCGGTCGCGGTCCATCTGGCGCACGGTATCGGCCACAAGCGCCGCGCGCCGGGCGTCGTCCAACTCCGGTGGGGTTTCGCCGGGCGGAGGGCTATGCGCGTTCATGCGGCCCCGGTCCTGCCCGTGTCGGCGGCGAGGCCCGCCGGCAACAGCGCCGCGGCAAAGTGGCGCTCTTCAGAAAGCAGCAGCGAAAGCGTGCGGCAGGCCGGTCCGGTCGCCATCACCTCCAGCCCGAGGCCCGCATCGGCACAAGCCGCATGAAGGCTCGGCGCAGGGAACACCTGTTGCGCGCCCGTTCCCAGCAGGATGAAGTCGATGTCCCGCGCAGCCGCGACAGCCGGGGCAAGATCGTCAGGGTTGAGCGCATCGGGCGCGCTGGCGACCGGCCAGGCGAACACGCCGTCCGGCAGGATCATGGCCGGCCCCGTAACGCGCACCTCGCCGCCCGCGAAGGCGAACCCGCTCTCGCTATAGGCGTGAACCGGCGTGATATCGCAAAGTCTTTCCATGCTGCCTCCGTTGCGACCCGGACCAGCGGCGCGTCCGGCGCGGGCGAACACGGCGTCCTACGCATCGTGTCAGGAGGCGGTTTCGCGCGCCTGGCCGCTGCCCGCGGACGACGCGCCTTGCGCCGCGCCGGGCTCCTTGACCTTGGCGCCGCCCAAGCCGCTCCAGTCCCGCTTGACGCCCAGCATAAGCAACAGCGGTGCGGCGACAAAGATCGACGAATAGGTGCCGATCACCACGCCCCAGATCATTGCAAACACGAACCCGCGGATCACCTCACCGCCGAGGATGTAGAGCGCCAGCAGCGCGATCAGGGTGGTGATTGACGTGACGACGGTGCGCGACAAGACGTCGTTGATGGACAGGTCGATCAGCTCGGGCAGCGGCATCTTCTTGTATTTGCGCAGGTTCTCGCGCACACGATCGTAAACGACCACGGTGTCGTTCAGCGAGTAACCGACGATGGTCAGGATCGCCGCGATAATGGGCAGGCCGAACTCGATCTGCAGCGCGGAGAACATTCCGATGGTCAGCACCACGTCATGCACCAGCGCAATGACCGCGCCGACGGAGAACTGCCACTCGAAGCGCAGCCAGATGTAGACCAGCACCCCGAAGATCGCGAGGATCACGGCGAGCGTGCCGGACTCGATCAACTCCTGCGAGACCGTCGGCCCGACGACCTCTACCCTTCGATACTCGACATTCGCGCCAAGCGTGCCCTTGACCTTGTCGACCACCGCCTGTTGCGCGGACTCGCCGCCGGGCTGCTCCTGCACGCGGATCAGGACGTCATCCGGTGCGCCGAAGGTCTGGATTTGCACGTCGCCGAGGCCAAGGCCGTTCAGCTTGGAGCGCAACTCGCCAAGGTCCGCCGGTCCGTCCGTGGTCTTGATCTCGATGAGCGTGCCGCCCTTGAAGTCGATGCCGTAGTTGAGCCCAACGCCGAAGAACAGCACGACGGAGAGCAGCATCAGTCCCGCCGACGCCATCATGGCGATGCGGTGAAACGCCATAAAGCCGATTTTGGTGTTTTCCGGGACCAGCTTGAGCGGTTTGAACGGCATGATGCTTGCCCTCTTAAATCGGGATCGCCCGCGGGCG
>CAYFVF010000169.1:0-4342 GCA_964346335.1 uncultured Hyphomicrobiaceae bacterium | reverse complement strand
CTGATTGGGCGGCGAGCGCCGGTGATGTCGAGGGGGGCTTACGCCTGAGCGTGGAAGGGAAACCGGTCGATATACGGCTCCAGCGAGCCGACCTGAACGGTGACTTGTCGGCGGTTATCCAGCCGGCAGACCATCTCGTCACCGCCGCGGCGTTTTTTGACCTGGTCTCGCCTGAATGGATCGCGCGCTTCACCGACGCGGTGGCTGGTGCGGGCGCGGCGTTCTACACCGTGCTGATTTATGACGGCGAAGAGATATGGATGCCCGCGCACCCGGCGGATGAGGCTGTGCGCTCGGCGATGCACACCCATCAGCGCGGCGACAAGGGCTTTGGTCCAGCGGCGGGGCCTGAAGCCGCCGATCTGCTGATCCGCGCGTTCGCACAGGCTGGCTATCAGGTTCATGCCGCCGCCAGCCCGTGGCGGCTGGGTGCGCCCGATGCGGCCTTGATGCGCGCGCTGGCTAAAGGCACGTCACAGGCCGCGCACGAGACCGGCCTGGTCGACAGGGAGACGGCGGAGAACTGGCGGATTGCGCGCGAACAGGCCGACGCAGCCATAATCGGCCATGTCGATGTGCTAGCCCTGCCGCCCGATGACTAGTGCGATTTTCGTTCTGACTGAACCGAAAAGTCGCTCTAATTATCTGATTTGACGCGCATTTTTATCCGAAAACCGGTTCCCACTTTTCGGAATGCGCTCTAAATCATCCGGCTAAGCACGCCGTCGCGCCGGATAATGCCGTGATAAAGCCCCGCGCCGATATGCAAGACGGCGACGCCGGTCAGGAAGAAGCCCATATAACCGTGGATCATCAACAGCTGTTTTGACAGCTCGCGGTCCTCCCCGATCAGCGCAGGCATCTCGAACAGCCCGAAGAAGGGAACGGGCGCCGGGAAGGCGGATGTCCCCGCCCAACCGAGGATCGGCATGGCGATCAGCAGCACGTAAAGCGTGACATGCACGATGCGCGATACAACGTACTGCGCCGGGGTCAGCGCGCCGGAGGCCGCGGGCGCGCCCGCTGTCAGCCGGTACCCGATGCGCATGGCCATGAGGGCGAGGATCAGCACGCCAAACGCCTTGTGCAGGCTGTAAAGGTCATTCGTCAGTGCCTGCGACAGGTCGAGGTTGACCATGGCGATGCCGACGGGGATGGTAAAGATCACGCAAGCTGCGACCAGCCAGTGCAACAGTTTCGCAATCACCGAATAGTCGCGCTCGACCGCCGTCGCTGTCGCCATCTTGCTCACTCCTGAGTGTTTCGCCGCAAATCACAGTCAAAGATAACATCACCGTCCGGCAGCGGGTAGGCGCGCGTGCTCGGGCGCAATGCCTGTGTTAAACTCTGTATGACCGGAAGCTCCAGGCTGGGCTTGCCGGAGCCGATGATCATGGGTGCAAGCAGCACATGCAGCCGGTCAAGGGCGCCTGCTGCTAAAAACCGCGAGATGGTGTGCGCGCCGCCTTCGACAAGAATTTTGCGAAAGCCGCGTGAGAACAACTCATCGACAATGCCGCGCGGGGACAGGCCGTCGGCGGCCGGTGCTACAAGGATTGTTTCGGCGCGATCCGCGCAATAGCCCGGAGATGAGCGCACGACCAGAACCCGCGCTCCGTCGTCGCACAGGCATTTTGCGTCTTCCGGCAGGCGCGCGTTAGGGTCGATAATCACTCTGGCTGGGTTGCTTCCATGCACGCGGCGCACGGTCAGGGCGGGATCGTCGGCGAGCACGGTTCCGATCCCGACGACAACGGCATCAACCGCGGCACGCAATTCGTGAAGGTGATCCAGCGCGCTCGGACCGTTGATGTATTTTGACTCGCCCGTATGCGTAGCAATTCGCCCGTCGAGTGTCTGGCCGAGCTGGGCGACGACGAAGGGCCGCGCCGGGTCACAATGGCGCAGACAGTCGAGCGGTTGGGCGTTCATGTGCGATTATGCTTTTGGCTGCTAACTGATCCGGAATGGTTCTGCGACATTACAAGGTTCTCGAAACTTGAGACATATCGCAGACTTTTTGGAGCGGTATCAAGGATCATATATGGAATAAGCTGGTTCGCCTGAAAACAGATGACGAACCGGCTGGCGATATTGGATAGAGGAACACGCAGTGACCAAAGCTCAATTGCAGAATTTGTTCGGCGACACTGAGACTGTCGCCATTGAGCGCGCGCTCGCCGAGATACGCTCCGGTCGTCCTGTTGTCACGAGCGGTCCCGAGGGACCGGCTCTGACCCTTGCCGCCGAGAGCGTCGATGGCGAAGCCCTGAAGAAGCTGCGCGCGGCCGGGATGACCGATCTGCGGCTCGTGCTCTCGCCGGCGCGTCTTCGCCTGCTGGGGCATGATGTCGCGACGGCGGGCAGTATCCAGATCGAGGGCAACGATGCCGAGGCCATGCTGAATGTGGTCTGCCAGGCCGATGCGCGGCTGGAACATGCGGCCTCGCGCCCGGCCAGCGGCACGGAAACCGCCGGGCTGGAATTGGTCCGGCTTGCCTATCTGCTGCCGGCCGCCGTGGTTGTCACGATCGAGGGCGCGCCGGACCTCTCCGGCATTGCGAGTGTGGATGCCGAGGCGATCGAGCATTACCGCGAGCATGTGCTCACCGCGCCTCACATCGTCTCCCGCGCGCCCGTGCCGCTAGAGAATGCTGGCAAAACTGAATTCGTGATTTTTCGTGGCGGGGAGGGCATGCGCGATCAGGTCGGGATCATCGTGGGCGAACCTGACCCGCGGGAGCCAGTGTTTGTGCGTATCCACTCTGCTTGTCTCACAGGCGATCTATTCGCCAGCCTGAAATGTGACTGCGGCGATCAGCTTCGTGGCACGGTCAAGAGTATGGCCGAAACTGGCGGCGGCGTGCTGCTCTACCTCGACCAGGAAGGGCGCGGCAGCGGCATCGCCAACAAGATGCGCGCCTACAAGCTCCAGCACGCTGGCTACGACACCTACGAGGCCGACGAGATCCTCGGCTTCGATCTTGATCAGCGCCGGTTCGACTTTGCTGCGGCCATGCTGCGCGAGCTGGGTTTCACAAGCGTCAAGCTGCTGACCAACAACCCTGAGAAGGTTGGCGCGCTGCGCGAGGCAGGGCTGGAGGTTGTGTCCAGCCACCGCGTCGTTGGTCGCTGCAACGCGCACAACGTCTCCTATCTGGAGAAGAAGCGCGACCGCGCCGGACACCTCATCGCGAAGGATTTGAAGGTCTAGCTGTTTTCCGGCAGCCAGATGCTGAGCTCTGCATGAAAGAACCACACTGTCGGCTTGACGTTTCATGCCGGACCCGAATCCCGAGAGATCATAAGGCAATCCCAGCCAAGAAACTGGATAGATGCACGGCCATAATTGGGGCAACAATGGATGATTGTGGCCAACTCGCTCTTGCGCATTGAGTGATTTTGGGCTCTCACTCCCGCCTGACGATCATCGCTGTGCCAATATTATCGAGCGGACGGGCAAGGAGCGGCTATGGAATATCTTTTGTTCGCAATTTTTCTTGCGACATGCGCGGTTCCGGGGGCTGCGGGCATGTTGTTTCGCCCGGGCGAATGGTATCGCAACCTCGACAAGCCGCGCTGGACGCCGCCGAACCTGCTTTTCCCGATAATCTGGGCGATCCTCTATCTCGCGATGTCGGTTGCCGCGGCGCGCGTCGGCACCTACGAGGGCAGCGCCGTTGCCATCGCCCTGTGGGGCTTGCAGATCTGCATCAACACGCTCTGGTCCGCGGTCTTTTTCGGTCAACATCGCATTCTGGCGGGCGCGGTCATCATAGGCTTGCTGTGGCTGGCGGTGGTCGCAACAACGGTGGCCTTCGCGATGTTCGAGGTGATCGCAGCCGCGTTGATGCTGCCTTATCTGGCGTGGGGCACTTACGCCTTCGCCCTGAATGTCGCCGTTTGGCAGCGCAATCGTGATAATGACATCGTGGCGGCAACCGGATGACACCACCGGCGGTGGTGGCTGCGAGTGGCTTGCGCGGTCAGCAGGTCTGCCCTGCGCAGGGTCCGCTCGCGGCACTGCCGGATCGGCACATGAAACTGGCGCTGGCATTCAGGGCGGATGCCGAGAACATGCGCATGCGCTAAAACAGCAGATTCCAAGCGATGTGAGCACCACGTTGAAGCGCTGATGCGCTTGGCTGGTTGCAGGCGCAGTCACGTGTCGAGACCAAAGGCGCGCTTGTAACTGCGGGCTTCTGCTGGTGCTGCTGGTGAGAATTGAACTCACGACCTCTCCCTTACCAAGGGAGTGCTCTACCCCTGAGCTACAGCAGCGCTGCATGCTTGAATAAGTCACCATCGCCGCCGGGGCAAGAGGCGAAAATCAGATCGCCCG
>CAYFVF010000168.1:0-4382 GCA_964346335.1 uncultured Hyphomicrobiaceae bacterium | reverse complement strand
ACCGTGGTCACGATGGGGCTGATCTCGCTGCCGACAATGCTGCGGCGCGGCTACAGCCGGTCGTTCGCATGTGGGACGATCGCGGCCTCCGGTACGCTCGGGCAGGTGATCCCGCCATCGATCGTGCTGGTGCTGCTCGGGGACCAATTGTCCTCCGCCTACCAGAAGGCGCAGTTCGACATGGGCATCTTCGCGCCGGACACCGTGTCAGTGAACGACCTGTTCGCGGGCGCGTTATTGCCGGGCCTGATGCTTGTCGGCATGTACATGCTCTATCAACTCGCGCTGACATGGCTGCGCCCGGAGTTGGCACCGGCGGTCGAGCATGAAGAAAGCGGGCGCAATCAGCGCCAACAGCTGATCCACCTGGCTGGGGTCTTGTTCGCGCCGATCATCCTGATTGTGGCTGTGCTCGGATCGATCCTCGGCGGGCTGGCCTCGCCGACGGAAGCCGCGGGCGTGGGCGCGGTCGGCGCGATGATGCTGGCGGGCTACAAGCTGCTGCCGGGGCGCTCCAGCCTGCTTATCGCGGCCGGCGTGAGCCTTGTCGCGCTTCTGCTGCTCACAGGGGCGTTCGATCTGCGGCTTCAGCGCAACGTGATCCCGCAAACCGACATGATCGCCATCATCGCCGCAATGGCGCTGACAGCCATACTGTTCGCGGGGGTGGGGCTGGCCGCGTGGCGCACCTATCAAAGCCGCGACGAAAACGGCGACCGGGTGCTGCTGCTGGTGATGCGCTCGACGCTGACGATTTCGTCGATGGTGTTCATCATTCTCGTCGGCGCGGGCATGTTCTCGCTGGTGTTCCGCGGATTCGGCGGCGACGTGTTGATCGAGGAGTTCCTGTCGAACCTGCCCGGCGGCGCGATTGGCGCAGTGCTGGTGGTGATGGTGGTCATGTTCATCATGGGCTTCTTTCTCGATTTCCTCGAGATCATCTTCATCGTCGTGCCAATCGTCGCGCCGATCCTTTTGCAGATGGAGCTTGCGCCGGGCGAGCCGATCAACCCGGTCTGGCTCGGCGTGATGATGGCGATCAACCTGCAGACCTCGTTCCTGACGCCGCCATTCGGCTTCGCGCTGTTCTACCTGCGCGGCGTCGCGCCGCCGGAGGTGCGCACGGTCGAGATCTACAAGGGCATCATCCCGTTCGTCGGTATCCAGCTTCTGGCGCTGATCGCGTTGTGGTATGCGCCCGAGGTGGCCACGTGGCTGCCCCAGGTGCTGTACGGATCCTGACGTCTCAGCGGGCCGGAAGGCTTGGGTGTTTCGCAAAACCGGCCGAACGCGAAACAGCATTCGCCATAGCGCCGCGATCGTGGCCGCCATTCGTTGACGAGGCGGGTGCTTCACCCTCATTTCTGGTATGCATGAACACGCGTGTGACGCGGGCGCGGCCAAGCGCCCCGACCCGCACATGCCCACGAGCGAAGGGAGAGCAAAATGGTTCTGCAACTAGGCGACACCGCCCCCGACTTCGAGGCCGAAACCACCGAGGGCCGCATCCGCTTCCACGACTGGCTGGGCGATTCCTGGGGTATCCTATTCTCGCACCCGAAGGATTTTACGCCGGTCTGCACCACTGAGCTGGGCACCATGGCCGGGCTCAAGCCGGAATTCGACAAGCGCAACGCCAAGATCATCGGCCTCAGTGTCGATCCGGTCGACCGCCACAAGGAATGGGGCAGTGACATCCAGAAGGTCACGGGACACGCCGTCAACTACCCGATGATCGGCGACACCGACCTGTCAATCTCCAAGGCCTACGGCATGCTGCCGGCCGGCGCGGGCGAGAGCTTTGAAGGCCGCACCCCGGTGGATAACCAGACCGTGCGCAACGTCTTCATAATCGGGCCGGACAAGAAGGTCAAACTGCTGCTGGTTTATCCGATGAGCACGGGCCGCAATTTCGCGGAGATCCTGCGGATCCTGGACTCGCTACAACTGACCGCGCAGCATCAGGTCTCCACCCCGGCCGACTGGCAGAGCGGCGATGACGTCATTATCGCGCCATCAGTGCCCGAGGAAGAGGCAAAGAAGCGGTATCCCGAGGGCTGGCGCGAAGAAACGCCCTATATCCGCATCGTGCCGCAGCCGAAGTAGGCGACGCGCGTTCCGCTTGAAAATTCCGGCCGTCCGCGACCCCCGCGGGCGGCCTTTGTTTATTCGCTATCTTCCCGCAGATCGTCTCTGATTTGCGCGAGCACCGCATGGAACATCGCCGGCGTGAGGCGGCCGGTGTTCGTGTTGTAGCGCGAGCAGTGGTAGCTGTCGTATAGCACCGGCCCGCCCGGCAGCGCGTGGCGCGCCCCATGCGTAAAGCGGTACGCCGCCTGGCGTTCGTCCCGCGCCGCGACAACGCTGTCGTGAGCGATGCGCCCGAGCGCGAGAATTGCCCGCAGGCGCGGCAGGGCGGCGATGCGCGCGCGCAGGAAGCCGCGGCACGCCTTGATTTCCGCGGCGGTGGGCTTGTTCTCCGGGGGAACGCAGCGCACCGCGTTGGTGATCATGCATGAAACGAGGGTGAGGCCGTCGTCGGGGGCCGCCGCATATGTGCCGGTTGCGAACCCGGTATCAAGCAGGGTGCTGTAGAGCAGTTCGCCGGCATAATCGCCCGTGAAAGGACGGCCCGTTCGGTTGGCGCCCTGCAGGCCCGGCGCCAATCCTACTATCAGCAGACGTGCGTCTGAAGCACCGAAAGATGGCACGGGCGCGTTGAACCATGCGGGATGGGCTGCCTGGTTCTGCTCGCGATAAGCAACGAGACGGATGCACGCAGCACACGCGCGCGGCGGCTCGGGGTTGTCCGCGTTCGGCTGCACTCAGCCCTTCTGCTCAAGGATTTTGTGATCCCGGCGGCGCTGGGTTGATGTCGTCGTCCTCGTCGTCGTCTTCATCATAGAATTCCGGCTCGGCAGCGGGGGGTGGACGCCTGTCGCGGCCATTCGACACGCGGCAGATGTCGTTTTCCAGTTCCCGCAGGTCGATAAACTCATCGGCCTGCCGGCGCAACTCGTCTGCGATCATGGGCGGTTGCGTGGCGAGGGTTGACACGACGCTTACACGCCGCCCCTTCTGCTGAAGCGCCTCGACGAGGCTGCGGAAGTCGCCATCCCCGGAAAACAAGACGATATGATCGAGATAATTCGACAGTTCCATGGCATCGACCGTCAGCTCGATATCCATGTTGCCCTTGATCTTGCGCCGGCCGCTCGGATCGGTAAACTCCTTCGTCGGCTTCGTCACCATGGTGTAGCCATTGTAATCCAGCCAGTCGATGAGCGGACGGATCGACGAATATTCCTGGTCTTCGGCGATTGCTGTATAATAGAGCGCGCGCACCAGGTAACTCTTCGAGCGAAACAGGGCGAGCAGGCGTTTATAGTCGATGTCGAAACCCAGCGCCCGCGCGGCGGCGTACAGGTTTGCGCCGTCGATAAACAGCGCGGCACGCTCATTCGAGTGAAAATTCATCGTGTGAACCTCGTGAATAAGAAAACCGTGGCAAGCCCATGCTCAGCTTACCAAAAAGGCGGTCTCAGAACTGCTTTGCAAGTGAGATGGGGTTTCCCCCGTTTTTTGCAATCTTAACGCGCAACCGAACGTGTCGAATCATGAGGATCGTGCTCGGTCTGGGCGCCAATATGACGAGTGCCTGGGGGACGCCCGCGCAGACCATTCAACACGCTATCCTCTTATTTGGCGTGAACGGTATATGCGTTAAAGACCGCTCACCGACTTATGAAAGTGCGCCGCTTGGCGTCCGCGACCAGGCCACTTTCGCAAACGCGGCCGTATCCGCGGAAACGGCCCTGCCGCCCGCCGCTTTACTGAGCACTTTGAAGAGGCTGGAACGCATGGCAGGCCGGCGGAGCTCGGTACGCTGGGGGCCACGTCCTCTCGATATTGATATTCTGGACTACGCCGGTCGTCTCATCAACTGGTTAGACACGCAAAAACGGACACTGCGTCACGAATCCCGGTTTCCACAGCGCCGCCGCACGCCCGTGGAACAGACCCGACGCCGTCCCGCGCTCGTGACGCCCCACCCGCAGCTTCATCTGCGCGCCTTCGTGCTGCAGCCGCTGGCCGATGTCGAGCCGCGTTGGCACCACCCGGTCACGGGAGAGTCGGTGCTCCAGCTTGCGCGCGCGTTGCCCCGGGATGCGCGCGGCGCGGAAGGGCAAATCCAACGGATGCTGGACGACGCCGCTTGACTTAAGCGCCGCGAGTGCGTTTGTTCAGTTGCAGAAAAACAGCCGGTCCCGCTTGGCCGCACCACGCTTGTCACGCGATCGGTTTCATCTTACCTTTCCGACCTTACCAAGGAGATCATACGGCATGGCCCGCGTTACTGTTGAAGACTGCATCGACAAGGT
>CAYFVF010000167.1:0-4437 GCA_964346335.1 uncultured Hyphomicrobiaceae bacterium | reverse complement strand
GTGCGGATCACGCGCTTATCTGCCCCTCGAAGCTCGCCGCCGCGTTGGGCGTCTCTTGCAGGGTGACGCGAATGCGCGCGATGCCGTCGCCGCCTTCACCAAGCCGCCCCGCACCCGCCGCCTCGGCGAAGCGTTCAAAAATATGCCGGCACAAGAATTCTGTGGTGGTGAGTTGACCGGCGAACTCCGGCTTCTCGTCCAGGTTCGCATAGTGAAGCGGCTTCAAGACCTCGGCAAGCACCTCCAGCGCGCGGCCGATATCCACAACAACATTGTGCTCGGTCAGGCTCTCGCGGAAGAACGCAACCGTCACGACGAAGGTCGCGCCGTGCATGTTCTGTGCCGGGCCGAAAAACGCGCCGTGCAGGCTGTGCGCGACCATGATGTGGTCGCTGACTTCAACGGAATACATGGCATCTCCTCAAGTTTGCGGATAGCGAATCACGGTGGCCAGCCCCGGCGCGTCAGACGCAAGAAGGCGCGGCAGTTCGTCCGGCAGATCGTCGAACGCCACCTCCTCGGTGATCAGGGCATCGAGCCTCGGATCATCGAGCAGCGCCAGCGCCTTTTTCAGCCGGTCGCGATGGCTCCAACGTGGGCGGTGGGACGGCGCGACATGACCGACCTGAGAGGAGACGAGTTGCAGCCGCTGGCTGTGAAACGCCTCGCCGAGCGGCAGGCTGACGTCACGATCACCGTACCAGCTCAACTCCACGATACGCCCTTCAAACCCTGCGCAGCCAAGCGCCAGGCGCAGGCCTGATTCGCTTGCGCTGGTATGAAATACGATATCGGCGCCGCCCGACGCATTTTGCGGCGCAAAAAAATCTGCGCCAAGCGCATGCGCCAAATCCGCGCGATCGGCCCGCACGTCTACCAAGCCGACGCGCACGCCGGGCATCCGCCCCACGATCGCCGCAACCAGCGCGCCTAACACACCGCCACCTATGATCAAAACATTGTGACCCGCGCTCACGCCGCTGTCCCACACGCCATTGAGCGCCGTTTCCATGTTGGCGGCCAGCACGGCGCGGCGCGGCGGCACGCCCTCGGGCACGGGCACCACGTCGTCAGCGCGGATAACGAATTGATCCTGGTGCGGAAAAAGTGCAAAGACCGTGTGCCCGCGCAGCGAATCAGGCCCACTCTCGACCACTCCAACAGCAGCATACCCATACTTCACCGGGAACGGAAAATCGCCCTCCTGATGAGGTGCGCGCATGCGCCCCCACTCACTGCGCGGCAATTTGCCCTCGAAAACAAGCCGCTCCGTCCCCCGGCTGAGACCCGTAAATCGCGTGGCGACCTTCAAATCCGCCATAGCGGGGTCATGTTCGGTCAGTAACAGTGTCCGTCGAATCGCGGTTTGCTGCGGTGCAATGTAGTACAGTGCACGGGCGGCCTGGCGGTCATCGCGTGTTACTCCAGCGTTCATCTTGAATCCCTTATCTCGGGTGTGCCGCTGCACAAGCGGACCGAAATCACCACAGCAACCTCAAGCCGGGGGCCAAGCCTTTTCATGTCTGAACTTATAACGCCAGATTACCAAACATCCAGTGCTGCGGCGCAACGTCTAACCCCCGCCGGCTTGCAAAGCATGACGATGATGAGCCGCCGCCGCGCGATCGTCGCCGGGCTCGTCGCGAGCACTGTGATCGTGCTCGCGTCCGTGTGGGCGTATCTTCTCGGCGGCAACGGCTTTGATGCGCTCGATATCGGCCTCATCGTCTGCTTTCTCGTCTCCTCTCCGTGGACCGTGCTCGGCTTCTGGAACGCGGTGATCGGCTTCTGGCTGCTGCATTGCGACGGCAACTGGCGCGCACGCGTCGCGCCATACCTGAGCGCCGGTGATAGCGACCGCCCGATCCATGCGAGAACCGCCATCCTGATGACGCTGCGCAATGAAGACCCGCAGCGGGCGCTGGCCAAGCTGGAGCGTGTGCGCCGCAGCGTCGACACGACCGGGTTCGGACAGCGCTTCGACTTCTTCGTGCTCAGCGATACGTCCAAACCCGACGTCGCGGAGCAGGAAGAGCGCCTCGTCGCGGCATGGAGAGACGCAGCCGCCGCCGAGCATAACGTGGTCTATCGCCGTCGCGCGGAAAACGTCGGGTTCAAGGCGGGAAACGTGGCGGACTTCGTCGCGCGCTGGGGCGATGATTACGACCTGATGCTGCCGCTCGATGCCGACAGCCTGATGGCCGGGCGCGAGATCGTGCGCATGGTTCGCATCATGGAAGAGACGCCGAAGCTGGGCATCCTGCAAAGTCTCATGGTGGGCACGCCCGCGCAGAGCGCGTTCGCGCGAATCCTGCAGTTCGGCGGGCGGCATGGGATGCGCTCTTTCACGATGGGCAGTGCGTGGTGGCAGGGCGATTGCGGGCCGTTCTGGGGCCACAACGCGCTGGTCCGGATCGAACCTTTCGCGAAGCACTGCGAATTGCCTGTTCTGCCGGGCTCCCCGCCGCTCGGGGGCTACGTGTTGAGCCATGACCAGGTCGAGGCCGCGATGATGCGCGCTGGCGGATACGAAGTGCGGGTGATGCCGGTCGAAAGCGAAAGCTGGGAGGATAGCCCGCCGACGCTGCAGGATTTTCTCAAGCGGGACATGCGCTGGTGCCAGGGCAACATGCAGTATTTCCAGTTACTCAGCCTGCCCAACCTCACGCCCACGAGCCGGATGCAACTGCTGATCGCCACGATGGGCTACATCAGCGCGGCCGCATGGATGCTCATGGTGACGCTTGCCGGGATCAAGGCCATGACCGGCAGCCTGGAACTGTTCGACCCGACAATCGGTTTGAGCCTGCTCGGCGTGGTGATCTTCATGAGCCTCGCGCCGAAGCTGATGGGCGTGCTCGACACGGCATTCTCGCCCGGCGGCCTCCAGCGCTACGGGGGCGCGCTCCGCTTCGGGTCCAGCGTGCTGCTGGAAATCATGTTCATGCTGCTGCTCGCCCCGGTCATTGCCGTGGCGCTCACAATCTTCATGGTCGGGCTGCTGTTCGGGCGGTCGGTCCGCTGGAACGGACAGGCCCGCGACGCTTACCGCCTGACCTGGCTCTCCGGGATTCGCGGCATGTGGCCACAAACAGCGTACGGCATCGCGCTGCTCTACGTTTTCGCGATATTCCTGCCGGGTGTCCTGCCGTGGGTGTCGCCAATGATCGCCGGCCTCTTGCTGGCAGTGCCGCTCGCCGTGCTGTCATCTTCGCCCGACCTTGGCGCGTGGCTCGCGCGATGGGGCTTGTGCGCGATGCCAGAGCAGTTCGACACGCCGGAGGAATTGCGACACGACGCGGCGCCTGCCCCGGTCGAGCCAGCCTCACAGACCGCGGCGACACCGGCGAAAGAGTTGTCGGCGGCCTCGGCGGGATAGCGGCCGCTTCGCCATGGCACGAACAGACCTACGCCGCGCGCTCCGCGAAACTGCCGGGATCTCGCGCTCGCTTTGGCAGTACCATGCCAGCCCGGCGCGCGCGCAGCTGATGCGGGCCTTCTATCAGCCGCTGGTTTCGGCGGACGGGCTCGTGTTCGATGTCGGCGCGCATGTGGGAGACCGGACGCGGGCGTTCCGCGCGCTCGGGGCGCGGGTGGTTGCCGTCGAGCCGCAGCCCGCCGCTTTCCGATGCCTGAAGTGGCTATTCGCCTACTCGCGGCGGGTGCATCTGGTCAACGCGGCCGTGTCGGACCGCGAAGGCGAAATCACGCTCAAAATCAACCTGCGCAACCCGACCGTCTCGACCGCCTCGGCTGATTTCGTCGCCGCTGCCGACGGCGCGCAGGGCTGGGCGGATCAGCGCTGGGAGGAGACGCGCACCGTCCTCGCCACCACGCTGGATGCCCTGATCGCGCGCTTCGGCATACCGGATTTCATCAAGATCGACGTGGAGGGATTCGAGGAGACCGTGCTCGCGGGGCTATCGAAAGCCGTTCCGGCGCTGTCGTTCGAGTTCACGACGATCCAGCGACCGGTGGCGTTCCACTGTATCGAGCGGCTGGAGGCGCTGGGCGCGTATCGCTATAACCTGTCGCTCGGCGAGAGCTTTGCGATGGAATATGAGCGGTGGCTGAGCGCGGACGAAATAGCCAAGCGGATCGCCGCGCTGCCGCATTCGGTCAACTCGGGCGATATCTACGCCATCCGTGAAACGTCTCAATCAAACATGCGCCGGCGTGTCTCGCGATAGGCTGCCCAGAACGCCAGCACCGAAATCGCTGCGAGATAGGCGATGTGCAGCGTCGTCATCAGCGGATCGAGCGGCGCAGCCGTGGTGAGCGGCCTCACGATGGCGATCAGATGCGTCATTGGGAACAGCCACGAAATCGCCTGCACCGCGCTCGGAAACCGCTCAATATCAAAGAACACGCCGCAGAACACAAACATCGGCGTGATCCAGAAGCTGAAGAAATAGCTGAAATATTCGTAGCCGCGCG
>CAYFVF010000166.1:0-4452 GCA_964346335.1 uncultured Hyphomicrobiaceae bacterium | reverse complement strand
GCGCGCACACGCCAGACACGCTGGCGCGGCTGGCCGGCATCGCGCTCACCCTCGGGCAGATGATCCTGCAGCTTTTCATGCAGCATCACGAGATTATCGGTGTAATAACCCGTCGCGGCGGTCCGCTTGAGGATCAGCGTCTCGGAGGCCTGCGCCAGTTCGGCTTCCGCCTGCGCCACCCACTCATGCGGCAACTGTCCGCCGATTCCGGTATCGCCCGGGTTCATCGAAAGGAGGGAACCGCCGAGTTCGGCCGTTTCTTCCGCCAGGATTACCCGCGCGCCTGAGCGCGCCGCTGACAGGGCCGCCATCAGCCCGGATGCGCCCGCGCCGATAATCAGCACGTCGCAGTGCCGGTTGACGCTTTCGTACCAGTCCGGATCGCGCTCGGTTGGCGCGCGGCCCAGGCCGGCAGCGGCCCGGATCACGGGCTCGAACCAGGACCACTTGGCCGGCGGGCCCATGAAGGTCTTGTAGTAGAAGCCCGCCGGCAGGAATCGATGCGCCACGTCATTGAGCGCGCCAACATCAAAGCGCAGCGACGGCCAGCAGTTCTGCGCGAGCGCCTCCAGCCCGTCGTAAATCTCGGCCTCGGTCGCGCGGGTGTTGGGGTCGGTGCGCGCCGCATCCGCCCCGATCTGCACGAGCGCGGCGGGGTCTTCCGCGCCTGCGCCGAGAATGCCGCGCGGGCGATGATACTTGAAGCCGCGGGCGATCATGTGCACGCCGTTCGCGAGCAGCGCGGAGGCAAGCGTATCCCCGGCGAAGCCTTCATAGGTCTTGCCGTCGAAGCTGAAGCTGACGGTTTTGCGCCGGTCGATGCGCCCGCCCGCAGCGAGCCGGTAAGGCTGGCGTGATCTGGCTATCGGTCCGCTCATGCGCTTTCCTTTTCAGCAGGCTGATCCACGGCGATCTTGGTGCCGTCATTGCCCGAGCCGATCGGCGGTTCGCCTGCAGGCGTATTCAGGCCCGGCGCGTCAATGTCGGGGCGCGGTTCGCCCATCTTGTAGACGGCATAAATCCGGTCGGTCGCGGTGTCGCGCAAGGCATTGAACCATTTGCAGCAGCCTGCTGAATGGTTCCAGCGCTCCGCGATCAGGCCCTTGGGGTTATCGCGCATGAACACGAACTCCGCCCATTCGGCGTCGCTCAATGCTTCGCTGTTCAGCGGGCGGGAGATATGCGCTTCGCCGCCATAGGTGAATTCGCTTTGATCACGCGGGCCGCAATACGGGCATTCGATGATGAACATGGCCAGTCTTTCGTTCGCGCGGTTTAGTGAGCAACAGCAGCCGCGCCATGTTCGGCGACCAGCGCGCCGGTGGCGAAGCGCTCCATGGTGAAGGGCGCGGCGATGTGGTTCGGCTCGTCCTTCGCGACGAGATCGGCGAAGACGTGGCCGGAGCCGGGCGTCGCCTTCCAGCCGCCTGTGCCCCAGCCGCCGTTGATGTAAAAGCCTTTGACGGGCGTCTTGGTGATGACCGGGCTGGCGTCGGGGCACACATCCACGGTTCCGCCCCACTGGCGCAGCATCCGCAGCCGCGAAAAGATCGGGAACAGTTCCAAAAGCGCGGAGATCTCGTGCTCCACGACCTCGATGCCGCCGCGCTGGGTGTAGGACAGATGCGCGTCGATGCCTGCGCCGATCACCAGTTCGCCCTTGTCAGACTGGCTGCAATACGCGTGGACCGCGTTTGACATCACCACGCAGGGCACGATCGGCTTGACCGGCTCGGAGACGAGGGCCTGAAGCGGGTGGCTCTCGATCGGCAGGCGCACCCCGGCCATCCGCGCGATCACGCTGGTATGCCCGGCTGTCACGCTCGCAACGCGGGGGGTCTTGATCTCGCCGCGCGTCGTCTCGATGCCCGTGACCGAACCCGCCTCGGTATTGATGCGTGTCACTTCGCAGTTCTGGATGATGTCGACGCCGAGCGCAGATGCGGCCCGCGCGTAGCCCCAGACCACGGCGTCATGCCGGTTCACGCCGCCGCGCCGTTGCAGCGTCGCGCCGATGACCGGGAAGCGCACATCCGAAGAGATATTGATCGGCGGGCAGAATTCCTTGACCTGCTTCGCATCGAGATACTCGCTGTCGATGCCGTTCAGCCGGTTCGCCTCGACCCGGCGCTTGAGCGCGCGCGCCTCGCCATCGTCGTGCGCGAGGTTCAGCACGCCTCTATGGCTCATCATGATATTGAAGTTAAGCTTGCGGCCGAGCCCCTCCCACAGCTTCAGGGCGTGCTCGTAGATCGCCGCGCTTTCATCGTGAAGATAATTTGAGCGGATGATCGTCGTGTTGCGCCCGGCGTTGCCGCCGCCGATCCAGCCCTTTTCAACCACCGCGATGTTGGTCATGCCGTGCTCGGACGCAAGGTAATAGGCCGTGGCCATGCCGTGGCCGCCGCCGCCGATGATCACCGCGTCATAACGCTCTTTCGGCTGCGCATCACGCCAGGCTGGCTGCCACCCCTTGTGGCCGCGCAGGCCCTCACGGAACAGGCGGAACGCGGAATACTTTTGCATCGCGGCACCTCTTTAAGCCGATAACCGGCAAACACGGCTCAGGATAGATTTTCGATCTGGCCTTGCGCGTTGACATACATGACATTCGCGGCCGGAACCTTGGGTAGCCCTGGCATTGTCATGATACTCCCGCACACCACCACGACGAAACCCGCCCCGGCAGAAAGCCGCACCTCGCGGACCTCCAGCGTGTGGCCCTCCGGCGCGCCGCGCAGCGCGGCGTCTGAGCTGAAGCTGTACTGCGTCTTCGCCATACACACGGGCAGGCTGCCATAGCCCAGCTTGGTCAGACGGCGAATATCGGCCCGCGCCGCGTCGGACAGGACAACATCGCCAGCCCGGTAAAGCTCCGTGGCGATGGTCCGGATCTTGTCCTCGATCGGCAGGTCCTCGGCATAAACCGGCGCGAAGCTGCTGGACGGCTGCCCGTCGGCAAGCTCACGCACGCGCGTCGCGATCGCCTCGGTCCCGGCACTGCCATCCGCCCAGTGCGTGCACACAAACGCCTCGACGCCCATTCCCGCGCAATAGTCGACCACGGCCTGAAGCTCCTCGTCGGTGTCGGTGCCGAAGCGGTTAACTCCGACGACCAGCGGCACGCCGAACTTGCGCAGGTTCTCGATATGCCGGCCGAGATTCACCGCGCCGGCGCGCACGGCCTCGACATTCGGCTGGCCCAGATCGGCCTTGTCCACGCCGCCATGCATCTTCAGCGCGCGCACCGTGGCGACAACCACCGCCGCGTTCGGCGTGAGGTCCGCCTTGGGGCACTTGATGTCGAAGAACTTCTCCGCGCCCAGGTCCGCGCCGAAGCCCGCTTCCGTCACCACGTAATCCGACAGCTTCAGCGCCGCGCGCGTCGCCCGCACAGAATTGCAGCCATGCGCGATATTGGCGAACGGCCCGCCATGCACGAAGGCCGGGTTGTTCTCCAGCGTCTGCACGAGGTTCGGGTTGAACGCCTGCTGCAACAGGACGCTCATGGCGCCGGGTGCATCGATATCGCGCGCGGACACCGGCGACTTGTCCTGGCGGTAGCCGACCACCATCGCACCGAGCCGCTCATGCAGGTCCTCGAAATTCTTGGCCAGGCAGAAGATCGCCATGACCTCGCTGGCCACGGTGATGTCAAAGCCATCCTCGCGTGGCACGCCCTCGGTCGGTCCTCCCAGCCCGATCACCATGTTCCGCAGCGCGCGATCGTTCATGTCCAGCACCCGCCGCCACGCGACACGCCGTGGGTCGATGTTCTGCGCATTGCCCCAATGCATGTGATTGTCGAGCATCGCCGCGAGCAGGTTGTGCGCGGATGTGATGGCGTGAAAATCGCCGGTGAAATGGAGGTTGATGGTCTCCATCGGTACGACCTGTGCATAGCCGCCGCCGGCCGCGCCACCCTTCATGCCGAAGCAGGGCCCAAGGCTCGGCTCGCGGATGCACATCGCGGCGCGCGCGCCGATGCGGTTGAGGCCATCGCCCAGCCCGATCGTCATGGTGGTCTTGCCCTCGCCCGCGGGCGTCGGCGTGATTGCCGTTACGAGGATGAGCTTCCCGTCCGGTCGGTTTTCCAGCGTCTTAAGAAAGCTGTCCTCGATCTTGCCGATGTGGTGGCCGAAGGGATAAAGCGCCTCTTCCGGGACATCGAGGCGGCCCGCCACCTCGCTGATGGGCCGCAGGTTCGCGGCGCGGGCGATCTCAAGGTCGGAACCGTGGGTCTTGGCGGTTGCGGACGAGTTCGGTGGGCCCTCGGCATTCAGCATGGCGGCTTCCTCGTTGCGTGGGATCTGAGCCTGTGGCGCGGCGTTGCGTGCGATGATCCAGCCGGTGCTCACAGGCTTTCTGCAGCACATACTATGCCAATCCGCGTCGTCCACCGCCAGCCAAGTGCGCGCATCTTGCCGGGCAAATGTGAAAAGCTGCGGTTCA
>CAYFVF010000165.1:0-4458 GCA_964346335.1 uncultured Hyphomicrobiaceae bacterium | reverse complement strand
CTGACCGGCGTCTTGTCCTTCAGGTCGCACCAGTTGCAGTAGTCCTCGAACAGCGCCAGCGCGGTGACGCTGGATTCCTTGGACTCTTCGATGCGCTCGTCGAAATACATTTCCACGTCGGTCTTTTCGTGCAGCAGCTCGGCCTCGTCCGGCGCAACGAGCGCGGGCAGGGTGCGCTTTGGCGTTTCCACGGGCGCGGGCAGGCCAAGCGATTTCTCGTCGAAAATCCGCCAATGGCTGAACGCGACGAAAAACCCGAGCGCGGAGCCGGCCTCGACCAGCAGCGACACGAGGATGGTCAGCGCAAGCTGGATCTTGTCGGTCGTCAGCCCGGAGATATTCGACAGGATCGCAGCCTGAGGATCGGCCTCGGTGCTGGGCCCGGCGCGGCGGACATCATCGATTCTGGCGCGCACGGCGCTCATGCGCTGATCCAGCGTGTCGGCCTTCGTCGCCGCCGCCAGTTCGGCCTCGAGTCCGTGGAACTCCTTGCAGTATTCGATGCTTGGCGTGACCGTGGCGTTGGTGCAGCCGCTGGTGGAGTCCCAGCGCCGGTGCTGCTTCATCCGGTCGATATTGCTGCTGACCACGCCGGCGGGCCGGTGTTGGGGGAGCTGTTCCATCTGGCCGCGCAGATAGTCCATTTCCGCGCGGAGATCCTTGTAGGCGGCGGCGCTGAGCGCGCGCTCGCTGACGGTATCGGCGCGGTTCAACGCGGCGAAGCCCAGCGAGGAGGTCAGCGAATAAGACGAGCAGATGGCCAGCAACAGGATGCCGCCAAGCGCCTGTGACCAGTTTCGCCCGCGCATAGCGGCGAGGATCAGGAAAGGTATCAAGGCCTTCAGCACGTCCGAGGCGGCGCTGGCCGCGCCATAGATGGTGGCGTCAAATTCGGTCTTGCCCAGGCTGTAACCAAAGCGCCAATTCATTGCCGCGGAGACCACGAGCAGTATCGTCGCCGCGAGCACCCCTAGCACACCAAGCACGTGTCTCATCAAAAAGCCCCCTGTTCGCCGCTGCACGCGGCATATTGCTCTCGGGGGCCTTGCGAAGGCTTGATCGGGCGTACGAATCCCTCTGCCGGGCGCGAGTCATGCGTCCGGCGTGAGAATAAATTGAATTACGCAAAAACACCGCCCCGTCGCGAGTGTCCAGTCACGACGCGCTAGCCTGAAGACGTGAACTTTCCGGCGGGGAATCAATGTTGCCGCATCTGTCCCCAATCGCCGTGTCGCGCGCTCAGTTGCCCGTCCGCCATTTTTATCTGGCTGAGTGCGCAACGCTCGGCAGGCCGGAAAAATATAAGCGAGTCAGGCCCCCTAAGTTCAAAAGATAGCTGATTCGCGGCCGTCAAGGAAAGGCGGTTTTTCCTCCAGATATTGTGTGTTTATCCCCAGAGATGCGCGTATTTCGTGATCGCGGCGTTTTGGCGACTTGACTGCAAGCGGGATCCGAAAAAGCGCGTTCTTGCCGCTCGAAAGCAATTTTCGCAGGAAATGCGCGCCTGGCCACCCGGATCAAAGCGGGCAGGGGCTTGGGGCCGACCTTGGCTCAGCGCGTCTGGTTTTCCGGAACCTGCTTCAGCCGGTCGAGCAAGGAGGCGGCCGAGTTGGCGGTATCCGCGTCGGAATCGGCCTCGTCGTCAGCACCGCTGCTGCTATTGGTGGGCGTGTCGCCGGCCTCGGGCGCTGCGGTGCCGTCGCCGTCTGGCTGGTCCGGGGAGGCGAATGGGTCATCTTGGGATGCGGCGCCCGGCTCGTTGTTGTCGTTCTCGTCAGCCTTGTCCGCGTTGGGCGCATCCGGCGCGCTCTTCGCGCTCATGAGGCTGCCGGATGCCGGCTTGGCTGCCCGCAACCGGTCGTAGAGGCTGTCGTCATCGGTTGAGACATCTTCAGTCCCGGCATCTTGCTGCGCGGCGCCGGAGACAGGTGTGTCGTCTGCGCTGTCTCGGGTCTTGGGCGGCTGATCGGCGGTGCCACGCGGGCCGAGCCTGTCATCGCCGGCGGTGGTTCCCGGCTTGGCGGTCTCTTCGGCGCTGGCGTTGTCTTGCGCCAGCATTTTATCGACTTCCTCGTCGCTCAGCGGCGCTGTACTCGTTGGTGTGCTGGCCTCCGCGCCCGGTGTCGGGTTGCCAACGGGTGCGCCCGCGTCAACCGCGCCGCCGCCGAGCAGCTTCGCCGCGCTGAGCCGCCCGGTCACCGGCGTTGAAGTCTCCTCGCCGCCCGTCTGCCGTGTGCCCGCTGTGCCTTGATTGTCAGTGTTGCGCACCGACCCGGCGAGCGTGGCAACCTTGGCCATCGCGCCGCGCGCCAGACGCGTTGGCGCCAGCGCCGCGCGCGCCAGGCCGCGTGCCCGGCCGGTCTGCGTGTGCGTCACAGCTTCGTTGGTTGTGCGGGCAGGCATGCGGCTGCGCTGCACGGTGGTCTCGTCCGCGATGATCCCGTCGATCGAGCGCATTGCCCGGTCGTATCTCGGCGCGTCCGATTTGGCGTCTGGCCTACCGAGTCGGCGCTGTGGCTCGTGGTCGGACTTTTCCTGCGCGATTGCCGCGTGTTCTCGTTCTTCGGGCATGGCCGAAGCGGTCGTTACGATCTGGTCGGCCAGTTGCTGCAGCTCGGTGCGAAGTTGCGTGACCTCGTTGGCTTCGCGGTCATACGCAACGGACAGGCGCTCGCGCAGCTTCGACAATTCGACGTTCAGCCGGTCATATTCGGCGCGGTAGTCATGGATGCTCCACTGGGTCGGGCGCTTCTTGAACCGGCCCGCGTTCTGAGAGCCGGACATCTCCATGGCCTGGCGCAGCCGGGAAATCTCGGCCTGCTGCATCTCGGTCGTGCGCTGGGCGATCGTGAGCGCCTCCTCGCGGTGGCGAAGCCGGTTGACGATGCTGTTGATCTCGCGGTCACGGATATGGACGAGCTGGTTGGCGTCTTGCGCAACGCGGTTCAGTTCGGGCACGCGGGTGGCGATTGTCCGGCGAAGCACCGAAGCGGCGTTGTTCTCGGCTTCGAGTTGACCGCGCAACTGGGCGGTGCGGTCGTTGAGGTTGGCGATCTCCATTTCCAGCCGGCTGATCTTCACGAGCTGGCTGGCCGAGCGCATCTTTTCCTGCGAAAGCGCGGCCTCAAGCCGGCGGATGATGATGGCGTAACTCGCACGCAACTGGTCGCGGTCGGCTTCGGTCTCCGCGATCGACATCGGCATGGACTGTTCAATCCGGCGTGTCGTCAGCCGTTCCGCGCGCCGCCAGAACAACGGTGCGAGAAGAAGCGCCAGCAGCGTCGCCGCCAGAAAGCCCAGGGCGACAAGCATGATGAACATGATCATGGTCTTGTGGCTCCTGGAACAGACATGACACCTCCTCAAACGCGACGGCGCCCCACGGTAGCCACGCCGGCGCGGCGCTCACCCCTCTTGCGCATGTCCCTTCTTGCCGGAATATGCCCGCTCAGACAAGCAGCCTGTGACCGGGCGGGCAGGCCGCTGCGACGTCAGAACGGGTTCCAGGTTGGCTCGCGCGTGTATTTCAGATAGCCGACATTGGCCCCCAGCCGCAGGCCGACGCCCGAGCGGATCGGCGCGAGCACGACCTCGCCGTTGCGCTGGAAGGTAAGCCCCACCCCACCGACCAGATAGGCCGAGCCATCAACTCCGGCGAAGCGCCGGTAGATCTCTGCGGGATGCTGAATATCGTAGACGAGGATCATCGTCTTGGAGCCTTCGCCGCCGAAATCATATCCAATGGACGGTCCCTGCCAGAAAACCTTGTGACGGCCGAGGTGCTTGGTGTGAAGCGTCCCCTCGCCATAGCGCAGTCCGGCCACGAACGCGCCGCCCGCTTCTTCGCCGAGAATATAGCCGTTCGGGTAGCCCTCCCGCGAAAACGCGTATTCCACGACCCGCGCCAGCCCGTCGGTCACGGTGCCGAAAAAGCGGTGGCCGGCGTCGATGATTTCATCGGCCGTGAAGTTCTCGTCCTCGTCATAGTCCGCGCGCGGCGGCGGGTCATAGCGGCGCGCACGGTCATCGTAGCGGCGCGGTTCGTCGCGATATTGCTCCGGCGTATCGTCGTAGCGGCGCGCGCCACGCGGCTCCGGTTCGCGCTCCCGTGTGCGATTTTCACCTGGCGGCACGAGACCTTCGGGCGCATAGCCGTCGCGGCTGCCAATATCGTCTTGCCCCCCATCGGCACCCTCTTCGCCTTGCCACGGCGGCAGATAAGCGCCTTCCTGCTGGCTCTGCTGGGCGAGTTGAAGCGGCTCGGCGGTGCTCGCAGGTCCATGCACCAGAAAGGCCAGCGCGAAGGCGGCCGCGGCCAGCGGCGTGGTCAAAGCCCTCATCGGATCGGTCTCCCGTTGATCATGCGATCCGCTGACCGCAGGAGCGCGCGCGGCGCGGCGAATCGCAGTTCCACATATCTTTCGCCGATAATGGTAAACTGTGGCTAAAGCCAGCCGC
>CAYFVF010000164.1:0-4477 GCA_964346335.1 uncultured Hyphomicrobiaceae bacterium | reverse complement strand
ACCCGGTCTACGAGCCGGTGGAAGAGGACGGTGAGATCAGGGATGTGCGTATACGATACGACGAAGGCTATGCGGAGCAGATGATGAGGTACTCGAAGAGTTATAGTTTTTTGGCAGTGGGGGAAGAAGTTGATTAAGTGAAGAAGTAATTGAGTAATTAAGTGAAGAAGTTAATTGAGTGGTTGAGGAAAGAATGGGGTTTGCGGATAATTATTTAAAGAAGCACAGGTTGTACGGGGAGTTTATTTCCCATGAGCCAAATGGGGAGTTGGGATATATCGTGGTGATACCCTGTTATGATGAGGAAGGGATCACGAAGGTACTGGATTCACTGTGGGAGGCTCAAAGACCCGGGCATGCGGTAGAGGTGCTTGTGGTGGTCAACGCTTCCGAAGGCGATGCCCCGGATGTACACCGAAGGAACCGGCAAACCCCGGAGGCTCCTCGAAGCCGGAGAAGCCTATCTCGATGCGCCGCGCGCGCCCCCGGTCGAGCCAGACGCACGCCCGCGACAGGTTGGACAGGAAGCGGCGGTCATGGCTGATCAGCACGAGCGCGCCGCGATAGGCCCTGAGCCAGCCTTCAAGCCATTCGATCACGGGCAGATCGAGATGGTTTGTCGGCTCGTCCAGCAAAAGCACGTCGGGCTTGGGCGCAAGCGTGCGGGCAAGCGCCGCGCGCCGTCCCTCGCCGCCGGAGAGCCGCGCCGGATCGGCCGCCGGGTCGAGACCGAGTTGCTCCAGCAGGCGCGCGGCAATGTGGGTGTCATCGCCTGGCGCCAGCCCCGCCTCGACATAGGCGCGCACGCTCTCGTAGCCGGCCATGTCCGGCTCTTGCGGCAGATAGCGCAGGGTCGAGCCCGGCTGCACGAACCTCTCGCCCGCATCCGGCTCTATCAGGCCAGCGGCAATTTTCAACAGGGTGGATTTGCCCGAGCCATTGCGCCCGACAAGGCCCAGGCGATCGCCCGGCGCGACGATCAATTCCGCGCCTTCCAGCAGCGGCGTGCCGCCGAAGCTGAGATCAATATCGTTCAGTTGAATGAGTGGCGGGGCCATGATGCTCTTTGCGGGCTGCCTGTGCGTCAGCCCTCCATGTAGCCGCTGGCTCCGCCACTGTCATCCGGTGGGCGCGAGACGACCGAAATCGCCCCGCTGGTGCTCGCTACTCCGCGACCGTCACGGTGATCTGCTCGGAGACGATCGCCGGCTCGTGCGGGTAGTGGTTGAGATCGCCGACGATAAGCTGCAGCGTGTGCTCGCCCGGCTCCAGCTCCACGGTTGCCTGGGTCTGCCCGCCGCCGAAATGGATATAGTTTTCGTCCGCGGGGATGCCCTGATCCATCGGCGGCAGGGGCGCATCGACGATCAGGTGGTGATGACCGGTACCTTCCTTGTCAACGCCAGCCGGGGCAACGCCCATGCCCTTCAGGCCGAACAGTACCGTAACTGGGCTTTCAAGCATCGCCCCATCTTCCGGACTTATGATGTAAACTTCCCCACCTTCTGGCGCAGGCGTGCGCTCAAGTGCGGCGGCCGGCACCGCAAAAGCGAGCAGGGCCAGGCAAGCCAGAAACGTTCTCATGCGTCATCCTCCCGAGAGTTTTTTCAAAGTTGAAAATGTGTTTCAGAGAATGACCATTACGCCACGACGCCGCGGGCAGTTCAACTCCGTAAAATGGCGGAAAAGGGACTGCGTGATTGCCGGGGAGAGGCGGGCCGCTTGCGGGGGATTAAGCCTGAGACGTGGATCCGCGATCCGGCTCTGGCTCCTTGGCGTCTTCATCGGGCATGTCGTCCGGGCCAGCGTCGTCGCGCGCGGCGCGGTTCGCTTCCGCGTTATCCGATCCAACCTCGGCGCTCTCGGTCTCGTCGGACTGCCGCGCAGCCTCCGTCTTCTCATCGGCCTCCAGCGCGGCCATTTCCTCGTCCGTGCGGTCCCCCTGCCCGCCGGTCTTGTAGGCCGTCACCAGGTGTTCGACGGCCCTCGCAGCGTTGGTGAAGTCCTCGTCGTAGTCGTTCAGGCCGTCAACGTTCGCGAGCACCGGATCGGAGCGCCAGAGAGCGCGCAACGCGCGGCGCTGCACCATCTCGGGGACATCCTTGCCCATGAAACGCGTGTAGTCGGACCCGTAATCGAGCGCGTCGAAATCGACGTCGGCATAGGCGTCCTCGCTCGGGGATTCGCCGGTTTCAGGCGCGGCGGCTTCGGTGCCTTGCGTCTCGGCGGGCACATCCGGCGCTTCAGGCTCAGGCTCGCCAAACCCGTCCCGCGCGGCCTGTTTGCGGCGCGACCAGCGCGCCAGAAAGTCTTTCTCATCCGTCGTCATGGTCGTGACCGTTTGTCAGGGGTGTGCGCGTGGCAAAGATCGGCTCCTTGCCAAACTTCTGCTCGTCCAGGTCCACCTCGTCGCGCTTGCGCTTGCGGAAGGTTTCCTCGACGTGGTGATCCTTGACGAATCCGGCGATCAGTTCGATCAGCGTCTCGGGCATCGCCACGCGCTCGACCGTTTCCTCGCTCGTGTCCATGTAATCCTGCGCCTCGAACGGGGAGGCCGTGACCAGGTGAACCTCGACCGGCTCATCACCGTCGGCCTCGCGCAACACGACAAAAAGCGACGGCTGGCGGCTCTCGATATTGGCAATGTACGCCTCGGTTTCCTTCCGGAACAGCTCGATTTGCCCGCGCGTGCTCAGATATTGCGTGAAGCCATCGCCGCGCGCCAGCTCTCGCCACGCTGGGCCGGGCGGAATGTCGAGCATCACGCCGCTCACCCGCCAAATGGCGTCAACCCAGGCGCTCTGCGATGCCTTGTGGGTGATGATAACGCCGATGGGCGCGGCGAGCGAGGTGTCAGACGGTTGGGGCGTGCGGGCGTTCATGCAGACTCACCCTTGTTTTTGGCTGCCGATGCGCGGCACGTGACGCGCCGCTTCCATCAGCGCGGCCACTGATTTAAATTAGAATAATAACACAAAGCGCCGATCGCGGCGAAGCCGCATGGCGAACAAGCGGAAACACGCCCCGTATGAGTGATACCTTGAAAAGCCGCCGGCTGCTCGTCTGCAACTGTGAGCAGACCATGGCGCTGGACGGCCAAAAACTGAGCGATGCGCTCGGCCTGTCTGCCCCTCTGCTGGTCAACACCCAACTCTGCCGCCAACAGATCGACAATTATCGCGCCGCGCTACAATCGGGCGAGCCCGTGCTCGTGGCCTGCACCCAGGAAGCGCCGCTGTTCAGCGAGGTCGCAGAGGAAATGGGCGGCGCGGACACGGCTTTCGTCAACATCCGCGAACAGGCCGGCTGGAGCGAGGCCGGGCCGCGCGCCCAGCCGAAGATGGCCGCGCTCATCGCCGAGGCCGCCCATGAGCCAACGCCAACGGGCCTGACGACGCTGACATCCGAAGGCACCTGCCTCGTCTACGGCGCTGGCCAGCAGGCGCTCGACGTGGCGCGCCAACTCGCGGGCCGCCTGAGTGTCACGCTGGTCCTGAGCGACGCGGGCGACGCGATCCCGCCGGAGCGCATCGACATCCCCATCTATCGCGGCACGATCGCCGCCGCAACGGGCACGCTCGGGCGCTTCGAGGTAACCCTGAACAGCCACGCGGCCATGCGCCCGTCCTCGCGCGACGCCTTCGCGTTCGAGGCCGTGCGCGACGGGGTGCGCTCGGCTTGTGACCTTATCCTCGATATCTCGGGCGGCACGCCGCTGTTCACACCGGGCCAGCGCCGCGACGGCTATGTCCGCGCCGATCCGAACCAGCCCGGCGCTATCGCCCAGGCCATGTTCGAGATCACCGACCTCGTCGGCGAGTTCGAGAAGCCGGTCTATGTCAATTACAACGCCGACATCTGCGCCCACAGCCGCAGCGGCAAGGTGGGCTGCACCAACTGCCTCGACGTCTGCCCGACCGGCGCGATAACGCCTGACGGCGACCACGTGTCCATCGACACCGCGATTTGCGGCGGCTGCGGCCAGTGCAACGCGGTCTGCCCGACCGGCGCGGCCAGCTATGCCTATCCCCAGCGCGAAGACGTGATCGGCCGGGCGCAGACGCTGCTGAAGGCCTATGCCGGCGCGGGCGGGCGCGATCCGGTCATGTTGGTGCATGATCACAGCCACGGGCGCGAGTTGATTTCCGCGATGGCGCGTTTCGGGCGCGGGCTGCCCGCGAATGTGCTGCCGTTCGCGTTGCATTCGGTGGCGATGCTTGGGCATGACCTGATCTGCGCGATGGTGGCCTCGGGCGCGGGGCGCGTCGTCGTGCTCGCCTCGCCGCAGCAGGCTGAGGAACTGGACGCGCTGCGCGCACAGGCCGAGTTGGCGCGGACCTTCCTGCGCGAGCTTGGCTACGGCGACGACGCGCGCATCGAGGTGCTGGTCGAGGCCGACCCGGACGCTGTGGAGAGCCACCTGCACCAAACGCCAGCGCCCGCGCCAGTCAGAGCACAACCGTTCCTGCCGATCGGC
>CAYFVF010000163.1:0-4532 GCA_964346335.1 uncultured Hyphomicrobiaceae bacterium | reverse complement strand
CGGGCCGAGCGGCGACGCCCCATCCGAGCAACGAAATGCCCAACGCGCCGCTGGATTTGTCGCCGCGAAGCAGACCATAAACAGTGGCTGTTAGCGTTTCGTCATCGCCTTGGGGCAGAAGGCGGGATGAGCTTCCCCGGCACGATCTCGGCAAGCTCGGGGGCTGGGGCTGTCGCGATGAGAAAACGTGGTGGGCCCGGCAGGACTCGAACCTGCAACCAGACGGTTATGAGCCGTCGGCTCTAACCAATTGAGCTACGGGCCCGTGGTCGACGGGCGCTCGACTCTATCGTCGTTTTGCCTTATGCGCTAAACCCATCATGACCGTTTTGGCAACCGGCTTGCCCGCCGGTCTTGCAATCCCATAAGCAGCGCCAGCGGACAATTCGTCAACACGGAAGGCCCAAATGACCCCCCGTTTTTCGAGCTTTTTCGCCATTCTCGCCGCCATTCTTGCCGTCGCCGCGATCGACGCGCCATTGCGCGCGGCGGCGCAGTCGGCCGCGCCCGAACAGCGCACCCTGTCTCTCAACGCGACCGGCAGCGTCAATGTGCGGCCCGATACCGCGCATATCACCCTTGGCGTCGTCAGCGAGGCTGAAAACGCCCGCAGCGCGATGGACAACAACAACGCCGCGATGGCCGACGTCATCAGCGCGCTGAAGGAAAAGGACATCGCCAGCAAGGATATCCAGACGACCAATTTCTCCGTGCATCCGCGCTATCAGCACTTCGATGACGGCAAGCCCTCGGTGATCTCCGGCTACCGCGTCGTCAACTCGATCCGCATCACGGTGCGCCAGATCGGCCGGCTCGGCGAAGTGCTCGACAAGGTGGTCAGCTTCGGCTCGAACCAGATCGGCGGCATCAGCTTTTCAGTCAGCGAGCCGGACGCCCTGATGGACAGGGCGAGGACACAAGCGATCGAGACCGCGCGCGAACGCGCCGAACTCTACGCCAGGGCGGCCGGCGCCTCGATCGGCGACGTGCTGAAGATCGAGGAGGTGGATCAGAACGGCGGGCCGGAGCCGCGCTTCCGCGCGATGGCCGCCAAGGCCGAAAGCAACGTGCCGATCGAAGCCGGCGAGACCGAGATCCAGGTGCGCGTGCGCGTCGTTTGGGCCTTGAGCGATCAGGGCTGAGGCGAGCGAGTGGGGCGCGAAGTGCCCATCGCGGAAATGCGCGCCGGAGCCGTGCGCCGCGATTCAGCCGTTTGAAAGCAGCGCTCTGGCCTGTAAGCTGATGCGATAACACTGCCGCCGCTCCAAGGCCCGCGCCTCGCGGCCGGTGCGCGGGTGGCGCGACAACGCAGGCTCCGCCATGATCGACGCCTGGATCATCATCGCCGCTGCTATTGTTTATCTGGGGTTTCTGTTCGCGGTTGCCTACTATGGCGATCTGCAAGCCGCGAAACGCTCCGCGCGGCGCGACCGGCCGACGATCTACGCGCTCTCGCTCGCGGTATACTGCACCTCGTGGACATTCTTCGGCAGCATCGGCCTGTCCGCGCGCACCGGGCTGGATTTTCTGCCGGTCTATGTCGGGCCGATTCTGGTGCTCGCGCTCGGCGCCCCACTCATCAGCCGGATCATCCGCGTCGCCAAGACCCAGAACATCACGTCCGTCGCCGACTACCTCGCCGCGCGCCACGGCAAGAGCGCGCGACTGTCCGCTGCGGTGACCGTACTCATTGTCATGGGCACGCTGCCCTATCTGTCGCTCCAGCTTGAAGCCGTCTCGGTTTCGGTCAAGACCATGCTCGGCCCGGTGGACCCGATCGACGCGGGCATTGCGCCGAGCAACCCGGTAGATATCGCCTTCGTCATCGCAGTTATGATGGCGGTCTTCGCCATCCTGTTCGGCACCCGCCACATCGACGCCACGGAGCATCAGGAAGGGCTGATGCTGGCGATCGCAACGGAGTCGGTCGTCAAGCTGTTCGCGTTCATCGTCGTCGGGGCCTACATCACGTTTGTGATGATGGGCGGCATCGGCCCGCTTCTGGAGCGGGCAGCTGCGGACCCGCAGGTGTCGGACCTGTTCAGCCGCGGCTTCAACGGCGGCACCTGGATGACCATCACGCTGCTCAGCGCGACCTGCATCATCCTGTTGCCGCGCCAGTTCCACGTCATGGTGGTCGAGAACAACACGCCCGGCGAGCTTGGCCGCGCAGCATGGCTGTTCCCGCTTTATCTTATCCTTATCAATCTGTTCGTCGTGCCGGTAGCCATGGCCGGAATGCTGACATTCGGCGCAGGCGGCACCAATGCGGACATGTATTTGCTCTCGCTGCCGCTGGTCGACGGCGCGCACACCATCAGCCTGATCGCGTTTCTCGGCGGGCTCTCGGCGGCGACTGCTATGGTCATCGTCGCCTCGGTCGCGCTTTCGATCATGATCTGCAATGACCTGGTCGTCCCGCTGATCCTCCAGCGCCGCCGGGTCACGGTTTTCGACCGTGAGGACATGGGCCGGGTGCTGCTGCATATCCGGCGCGGCGCGATTTTCGTGATCTTGCTGCTGACCTACGTGTTCTACCGGCTCATCGGCGGCTCGTCGGCGCTCGCCGATATCGGCTTGTTGTCCTTCGCGGCGATCGCGCAGCTTGGCCCCGCGTTCTTCGGCGGGCTGATGTGGCGCGGCTCGACAGCGCGCGGCGCGCTGGCGGGCATCTTCGCGGGCTTTCTGGTGTGGTCGTACACGCTGCTGTTGCCATTTCTGGCGAAAGCCGGCGTGATCGGGCCGGAGTTGATCGCGAACGGGCCGTTCGGCATCAGCCTGTTGAAGCCGCAGATGCTGTTCAACATGAGCTTCGAGCCGCTGACGCATGGCGTGTTCTGGAGCCTGATCTTCAACATCATGGCCTATATTTCTGTGTCGCTGCTGCGCCCGCCAGAGCCGATCGAGCGGCTACAGGCGACCCGCTTCATCGACGAGCGGCCCAGCGCCCCGGCGCACGGTTTCCGCCCGTGGCGCGACACGGTAAACGTCGCCGACCTCCACGCCACGGTCGCGCGCTATCTCGGCGAGGAGCGCACCACGCGCTGTTTCGAGGACTATGCGCGGCGCCGCGGCGCACCGCTGTCACAGGAGACGGTGGCGGACATTCACTGGGTGCGGTTTTCCGAAAAGCTGCTCGCCAGCGCCATCGGTGCGGCGTCATCGCGGCTGGTGTTCTCGCTGGCGCTGCGCCGGCACGATGTCGGCAGCACATCGGCGCTGAAGCTGCTGGACGATGCCTCCGAGGCGATCCAGTACAACCGCGATCTGCTGCAACAGGCGCTCGATCAGGTCCGCCAGGGTATCGCCGTGTTCGATGAAGACATGCGGCTGATCTGCTGGAACCGCCAGTTCCGCGAGGTACTCGGGCTGCCGCCGGAGATGGGCCAGGTTGGTGTGCCGCTCGACCAGATCGTGCGGGTCATGGCGCAGTCCGGCGATCTCGGCCCAGGCGAGGTGGAGAGCATCGTCGCGGATCGGCTGCGCCGCTTCGTCGTGACGATGGAGACATTTCAGGAGCGCCTGAACCGCGACCAGCGGGTCATCGAGGTGCGCACCAACGCCATGCCCCAGGGTGGCATCGTCACCTCGATGACCGACATCACCGACCGCGTGGCGGCGGCGGAGGCGGTGGAGCGCTCCAAGGCCGAGCTGGAGCATCGCGTCGAAGCGCGCACGGCAGAGCTCACCAAGCTCAACCACGCACTGAAAGAAGCGAAGGCGCGCGCGGACGAGGCCAATCTCGACAAGACACGGTTCCTCGCGGCGGCGAGCCATGACATCCTCCAGCCGTTGAACGCAGCGCGGCTTTACGCGACCAGCCTGGCAGAGCGCGACTATGGCGGCGAGGCCGGGCGGCTGTCGGGGAACATCGACGCGGCGCTTACGGCGGTGGAGGACATACTCAACACGCTGCTGGACATTTCGCGTCTGGACACCGGGGCGTTGCGCCCGGAAATCGACGCCGTGTCCGTGAACGACCTGCTCAAGCAGTTGAAGCTGGAATTCGAGCCGATGGCCGAGGCGCGCGGCCTGTCGCTCGTGATCATGCCCTCGCGCCTGTCGGTCATGTCGGATGCGCGGCTGTTGCGCCGCATCCTGCAGAACCTGCTGTCCAATGCCATCAAGTACACTGAGCACGGCCGGGTTCTTGTCGGATGCCGCCGCGACGCGGCGGGCGTGCGCATCGAGGTGCATGATACCGGGCCCGGCATTCCGATGGCGCAGCAGTCGCTCGTCTTCAAGGAATTCCAGCGGCTTGACCAGCACGCCGCTACCGTGCAGGGGCTTGGGCTGGGCCTGTCGATCGTCGAGCGCATGGGCCGGGTACTGTCGCATCCGATCAAGCTGAAATCGCATCCCGGGCGCGGGTCGGTGTTTTCGGTCACGGTGCCGCTGGCCGACGAGGCGGCCATCATCGCGCGCCCGGCCGCCACGCCGCCGCGCCCGCTGTGCGACATGCGCGGGGTCTGTGTTGTGTGCATCGACAACGAGAGCGCGATACTGGAAGGCATGGAAGTGCTGCTGGAAAG